>QIIJ01000064.1 GCA_003232595.1 Aurantimonadaceae bacterium
CCCGTTCGACGCATCACTGATTGTTTTTGTCCAAAATGGCACTTCGAGGTCTTTGTACATTGCCAGAACACCAATTGAACCCACGACGTTGAATTTGGTTTTTGGAAGTTCCTGGGCATTGGCCGATCCTGCCATAAATGGCAGCACCGCGAGGGCTGTTATGAGTTTTCTTATAGTCATTCTCTTTCTCCTGTTTTGAGTTGGTCCGGTTATCCTCCGGACTTGGGGTTGATGATTTCGGGAAGCCAAAGGGCAAGTTCGGGAACTGCGATCAGAAGCACAATCAGCACCAGCATTGCCACCAGAAAAGGTGCCGCTCCTTTGAAAAGATCTGTAATCGGGCCTTTCTGCCGCACACCTTGCACGATATACAAGTTCATCCCTACCGGCGGCGTGATCAATGCTGCTTCGATCAGGATCACAAAGACAATTCCCCACCAGATTGGCGAATATCCCAGCCCTTCGATAACAGGTACGATGATCGGCGTTGTGGCAATGGTCATGGAAATCGTTTCCATGAAGCAACCCAACACAAGATAAAATACGATAATCGCAATCAGCATCGCCAACGGGGGCCAATCGAGCGACAGTACCGTGTCGGTAATCGCGGTGACAAGGCCGATTGAGACCATGACGAAATTTAAAAAGAAGGCTGCAATGATGATAAGCATGATCATACAGGTGGTCCGTACAGTGCCTTCGAATGCCGAAAGGAGAACGGATAGCCTTAGTCGGCCATTTGCTGCAACCAGACCCAAGGTGGCCATTAGCCCAAGTGCAGCTGCCTCGGTCGGAGTGGCAACCCCGAGATAGATAGAGCCGACAACAATAATAAAAAGGCCCAGAGGCGGAACCAAATGCGGCAAACCGGCAAGCCGGGCAGGCCAGAGCGACCCTTTGGGTGGCGATGCTGTAACCAGAGATGGCCGCCACAGAACCGCGACAAGAACTATGCCCGAGAACAGCATCGCCAACAGGAATCCGGGTATAAACCCGGCCGCGTATAGATCGCGTACCGAGGTTTCGGACAACACTGCATAGATGATCATGTTGATTGACGGCGGGATCAGGATGCCCAGCGTCCCACCTGCCGCAATTGAGCCAAGAAAGAGCGGGCGGTTATAGCCGCCAGAATCCATGTTGGGAATTGCGACGGTTCCAATGGTTGCTGCTGTCGCCAAAGACGAACCGGAGGTGGCTGCAAAGACCGCACTGGAAGCAATATTGGTATGGATCAACTGCCCTGGAACCCGCGCGAACCAGGGGGCCAACGCTGAAAAAAGCCGCTGTGAAATACCCGATCGGTGCATCAGTTCGCCCATCATGATAAACATGGGAGCGGCAATCAGGATAAAATCGTTGGAATGACTCCACGCCAACTCCCCCGAAGCCCGGGCCATGGGTAAAAAAGCATAATTTTCAGAGAGTATGTAGCCGGTTATTGCCAATACAGCCGCCACCGGCAGTGACAGGCCCAGACAGATCAGCAACAATAGAACCGCGGTCTTGATCATGCATCAATCTCCGCGTCCATCCGTACCTGTTGGATTTCTTCATCCAGCGAAGGCGGTGCGAGAATGGAATCAAACGCGGCACCATTGCCGCGTATCAAGTTCCAAATTGCTGAAACAGGTGCAAGAACCGCAACAATGGCAAACCAGAACAGGCCAAACCACCAGATGCCCTGTGGTAGCCAGATTGGCGTCTGTAGCGTTGAAATTGAGCGCGCATCCAACGCCCAGGACTGTGCCAGAGTGCGCCATGAAAACCATGCCAATGCGACTGCAACAGCCGCAAGCGCTATCGCCGCCAGCAAATCAAACAGGCGGCGCAACGGGGTGGGCAAACGGGATGTCAGGAAATCAACCCGGATATTGGCGCGGGTGGAGACGGTATAACCCATCCCAAGCCCGATACATGCAGCCAGCCCATAGCCGGAAATCTCAAAACTTTCGAGCGGCGTCCAGCCGAAAATCAACCGCGCGATAACATCGATCGAAATTGTCAGGCTGGAGCCAAAAAGGATTATGGCTCCGGCAACCCATGCCAAAACGCGTGAAATTTGCGCCCCTGGCCCGAAGCCGCCTTTGCCCGTCATATCTTTCATGGTGCGGCCCCCGCTGCTGGTGTCCCCTGCGCGTCAAGGTTGACCGTACGTTCCGAAATTTCCAATGTCGTCAAACACTGTTTGGTCATGATGTAAACTTGTCAAGACAGGACTATTCGGTCAATGTACAATTATGGATACAATTATCCAAATTTGATATAGGTAGTTATGCGGATCAGACAGCTCGACGCTTTTCGTGCCACGATTATCACCGGCACCATGTCTGCGGCAGCGGACAGCCTCAAGACCAGCCAACCGACGGTCAGTCGCTTGATTTCAGAGCTCGAGACCGAACTAAAGTTGCAGCTTTTCCGGCGTGAGAAAGGTCGCATTCACCCCACTCATGAGGGACTGGAATTCTATCGTCGCGTAGACAAAGTCCATGATGCCTTTGCCAGCCTGAAGAATGTCGCTCAGGATTTACGCGAAAGCGGCTTTCGCGAGGTGCGAATCATGGCGACACCGGCGGTGTCGATGGCCATTGTACCTGCTTTGATGGAGCAACTGGTGTGCTCGCACCCAGACATTAGTGCGCGGTTGATCACCGTTGACAAGAAAAGCTATTTTGAAGCCAAATGCGAGAACAGCTTTGATATATTTATCGGCAACAAGATGGGTTTCGAGGGTGGCACGGAACAAGTCGAGCTTGGCACTGTCGATTTTATCTGCGCTGTTCCGAAAGGGCATCGTTTGGCCAAGTCGGCAATTATTACGCTGGCCGACCTGGAAGGCGAACATGTCATATCGCAACTTGACGATGACAACCGGCTGTTCCTTCAACACGAACGCCTCTTTGAAGAACATGACATCGCCATGAAACGGAATATCTATGCCGATACGTCTTCGACAGCTTATCATATGGTCGCCCGCGGCATGGGGTTGTCTGTGCTTGAACCGCTTACCGCACCGCTTTGGATTGGTAACGGTGTTGCCATCCGCCCATTCCGCCCAAAGCTATCCTATAGCTTTGTCGCTGGGATCAAGCCCGGTGCTCATCAGTCAAGTATCATCAGTGAGATTATCGAAATCGCGCGCGGCCTTTTTGCAGCCTCCGCTGCATGGACACAGGGCCTCTAAGGGTTGACTGGACCAAGAACCCTTTGCAGATACGCGCGGCGGCCGTCGGCAAAGTACGCCTGTGCTGAGCCATTCTTACCGGGAATCAATGAGAATCGGTTTATCTTGCCGCCTCTAAACTTACTGTAACGCGTCCAATAATACCCGTCTTCAAATCCATATATGCCGGTCTCTGCTTCACCTGAGGGAAGGATAAACTGGCAAGTCCCATTCTTAAGATATGAAACAATCGTAAAACGCTCAAGGCTTTCAGGGTCCACCGCCTCAACCCGGTTCCCGAACAGAAACTTGCGTAGTTCACATTGCGCCATGGGGCGATCCAATGCGTCTTCACGATCCTCTGTCATTTCATTAGTTCCTTGGTTGTTCAGGCCAAAAGTTATGTTTGCTCTGGTTCAAATCCAGCTAAAGGAATTGCTAGACCGTTTCTTGTTTATATGGAATAGAGCCAATTCAAAAGGTAGTTGGTGCCAGTTTAATTGGATATGCTGATTTGAAAGAGATCTTGTTCAACTTGGACAAAACGCTGCCAACCGGCCTGCAATTGCAGCTCAAAGAGCAACTGGTATCGGCTATTTTAAGCAGGGCATTGCAGCCGGGCGAGCGCATGCCTTCCAGCCGGAAACTGGCAAACCATCTGGTAGTGTCCCGTAACACCGTTACCCTTGTTTATCAAAGCCTGGTTGACAGCGGATATCTGGAACCCAGAGCACGTTCAGGGTTTGTGGTCTGCCCGGATGCGCCGGTGGTTCCTCCTGTGGACGGGTTGAATTACAAAGACACGATAGAAGGTGAAAAAATTGATCTGGCGGCGCGCATTGTCAGTTCAAAACTAATTTTGCACCCGATGAATAAGCCGTTAAATTGGCGAGAATTTAGATATTCTTTCATCTTCGGGCAGGCGGATTTCAAGCTGTTCAGCCATTCTGACTGGCGAGATTGCGCCAGGCAGGCCCTGGGTGCGCGCGATTTTGGTTCACTTGCCGGTGACTTTGGCCACAACGATGACCCTTTGCTGGTCAATTATATTATACGCCACTCCTTGCCACAACGCGGTATCATCATGGAACCTCCCAATGTGCTGGTTACAATGGGCGCTCAAAATGCACTTTATCTGATTGCCGATTTACTGATAAAACGCTCCACCCGCATTGTTGTCGAAGAACCCTGCTATCCCGATCTGCTGGATATTGTTAAAAAATACACCACTCATGTCGAAACCATTAAAGTTGATGACAGCGGATTGGTTTTGGACGAAAAAGTCCTGGCCCGTTGCGATCTGCTGTTTGTCACCCCCAGCCACCAATGTCCAACCACCGTGACCATGCCTACCGAGCGGCGAAAGGCCTTGCTTGAACTGGCACAAAAACATGATTTCCTGGTAATTGAGGATGATTATGAATTTGAGATGAATTTTCTCGCCGCAGCCTCTCCTGCTTTGAAATCGCTCGATAGCCGTGGTCGCGTGCTTTATATTGGCAGTTTCTCAAAATCGCTGTTTCCCGGCCTGCGCCTTGGATATCTGGTGGCCTCAAGACAATTCATTGAACGAACCAGGGAGCTTCGACATCTGATGTTCCGCCACCCTCCCGGTCATGCCCAGCGTACTGCTGCCTATTTCATGGCCCTTGGTTTTTATGATTCCCAAATCCTGCGGCTCAAACGTGTATTCGCCACGAGGCGCCAGACCATGCAGATGGCACTGGATGAATTTGGACTTTCCAACAGGACTGCTGCATTGTTTGGCGGGACAAGTTTCTGGATTGAGGGACCCCCATGGCTTGATGCCGACCTGTTGGCAACTGAATTGACAAAACAAAGCGTGCTGATTGAACCCGGCGGACCTTTTTTTGCCGACCGCAACAAAAAATCCAATTTTTTCCGCATCGCCTATTCCTCAATAGAAAGAAGCCGGATTAGGGAGGGTGTGGAAATTATCCGCAAAACAATCGACGATTTGGCCCCATGAATACGCGTAATTGGCCCTATGGAGATTTATCGAAACACCGCAAAACAAAAAGCAGATAAAATTCACAAAGGAACAAGGAATGATGTCGATGAAAATGACAACTGAGGAAGCATTTGTGAAAGTTCTACAAATGCATGGCATCGATAACGCCTTTGGTATTATCGGTTCAGCCTTCATGCCGATTTCGGATTTATTTCCGAAAGCCGGAATCAGGTTTTGGGATTGCGCCCATGAGGTCAACGCCGGAATGATGGCCGACGGCTTCACCAGGGTGTCGGGTAAAATGGCAATGTGCATTGCCCAAAACGGCCCCGGCATCACCAATTTTGTCACGCCAATCAAGACTGCCTATTGGAACCACACGCCGATGCTGCTGGTGACACCGCAAGCCGCCAACAAGACCATCGGTCAGGGCGGCTTTCAGGAAATTCCACAGATGAACCTGTTCCAGGATATCGTCTGCTATCAGGAGGAAGTGCGCGACCCCACCCGTATCGTTGAAGTGTTAAACCGCGTCATTGAAAAATCCTGGCGCGGTTGTGCTCCGGCACAGATTAATATCCCCCGCGATATGTGGACCCAGGTGGTGGATATTGAACTGCCGCGCCGTGTGCAACTGGAATTGCCAAGTGGCGGTGCCAAAGCGATTGGCGAAGCTGCAAAACTGCTGTCAGAGGCCAAGTTCCCGGTCATTCTGAATGGTGCGGGTGTGGTGATTGGTGATGCGATTGAGGCTTCAAGAAGCCTGGCTGAACGCCTGAGTGCGCCGGTCTGTTCGGGTTATCAGCACAATGATGCATTTCCTGGCAGTCACCCGCTCGCCTGTGGGCCTTTGGGTTATAACGGCTCAAAAGCTGCCATGGAAATCATTGCTAAAGCTGATGTGGTGCTCGCCCTTGGCACACGGCTCAATCCGTTTTCCACTTTGCCGGGCTATGGCATCGATTATTGGCCCAAAGATGCAAAAATCATCCAGGTCGACATCAATTCCGACCGTATCGGCATCACCAAACAAATCGCCGTCGGTATTCAGGGTGACGCTGGAATGGTGGCAACACAGATATTGGTACAACTGTCTTCCACCGCCGGTGATGAGGGGCGCAAACAACGCGAAGCCCTGGTGCACCAGATAAAATCCGCCTGGTTACAGACCCTGTCATCCATGGATCACGAGGAAGACGACCCCGGCACCACGTGGAATGAGCGCAGCCGCAAAAAGTCCCCTGAACTTATGTCACCACGTATGGCCTGGCGCGCCATCCAGTCCGCCCTGCCAAAAGGCGTGATAATTTCTTCCGACATCGGCAATAATTGCGCCATCGGCAATGCCTATCCGATGTTTGAAGAGGGCCGCAAATATCTCGCCCCCGGCCTGTTCGGCCCCTGCGGCTATGGTTTCCCGGCCATCCTTGGCGCAAAAATGGCAGCGCCCAATGTGCCCGTAGTAGGTTTTGCCGGGGATGGTGCTTTTGGCATTTCGATGAATGAAATGACCTCTTGCGGCCGTGACGACTGGCCTGCCATCACCATGGTAATTTTCCGCAACTACCAATGGGGGGCGGAAAAACGCAACACCACGCTCTGGTACAACGACAATTTCGTCGGAACCGAGCTCGATTACCATGTGCAATACGCCAAAATTGCCGAGGCCTGTGGCAATGTTGGCGTGCAAGTGAATACCACTCATGATTTGACCGCAGCCCTGGCCAAAGCCATAGACAGCCAGATGAATAATAATGAAACCACCTTCATTGAAGTACTGCTCAATCAGGAACTGGGCGAGCCGTTTCGCCGCGATGCGATGACAACGCCGGTGGAAGTGGCGGGCATTGACCCCGGCGATATGCAAAGCCAATGAGTGAAAACCTGACGTCCATTTGCAGAAAACTTAATTGGCTTTACAAAAACCCAAGTCAAATTCGGCATATATATCGGGAATTTCTATGGGTCAGTCAGCCAGAATTACAGATTTACAGGGGCAGGGGGCGAGCATCTGTAAATAGTTACACCTGGCCGGTATTCCCGAGCCGCGGCATTAGCTCCAAAAGATGGCGCGAATAGTCCGTCTGCGGGTTTTCAAACAGGTCTTCTGTCTTTGCAACCTCAGTCAGTTTGCCGTCGCGCATTACCGCCACCCGGTCGCAAACCTGCCGGATAACCGGTAAGTCGTGGCTTATAAACAACATGGTCAGTGACAATTCCTCTTGAAGGTCTTTTAAAAGATTAAGGACCTGAGCCTGAATAGACACATCCAACGCGGATGTTGGCTCATCACAGATCAAAAACCGCGGACGGGTAGCAAGTGCCCGGGCAATTGAGATGCGCTGTCTCTGGCCACCGGAGAATTCATGCGGGAACCTTTTTCCAGCAGATGCTCCCAATCCAACATGATCCAGCAAGTCACAAACGATTGAGTTCACCTCACTGTTTGAACTGGCAAGTTTATGAAACCTGATGGGTTCGGCAACAATATCAGCTACCCTCATACGACCATTCAACGATGAAAACGGGTCTTGAAAAATCATCTGCATCTGGCGGCGGTGGCGATTTACTGCTTTGCGAGAGCCAAGTGACGTCAGGTTGGTACCGTTAAAAATGACGTGGCCAGCATAGGGCTTGTATATTCCGCAAATTAGCCGGGCAACAGTAGATTTACCCGAGCCCGACTCGCCTACAAGTCCGAAAACCTCGCCCTGTTGAATATCAAAGGAAATATTATCGACTGCCTTTATATAGCGTCGCCTGGATTTAAACAGCGACCGTACGATACTAAAACGCATTTCAAGGTTTTTGACACTGACCAGCGTCTTGTTTTTTGAGGTGTCAAAATCTTGCGCTTTACCCAGCCAATGGGTCTGTATATCTATCGGTTTATAAGGAATGCCAGCCTCTTCGATATATTCCACCAGCGGAAACCGGTCCATGCGTTTGTCTGACCGTGGCACTGCTGATATCAAACTGCGTGTATAGGGGTGATCCGGATCGCCCAGAATCTTTGCCGTAGTGCCGGTTTCGACCACATCACCGCGATACATTACCATCACCCGATCACAAATTTCAGAAATCACCCCCATATCGTGGGTGATAATAATCATCCCGACGCCGGTCTCTTTGACCAGCTTGCGCATGAGGTCAAGAATTTGCGCCTGTATGGAGACATCCAGCGCGGTGGTTGGTTCATCTGCCAAAATTACATCGGGCTCTGCACACAATGACAATGCAATGACCACTCGCTGGCGCATGCCACCTGAAAACTGGTGGGGGTACTGCTTAATTCTGATGGCGGGGTCGGGAATACCAACCTGGTCGATCATATGAATGGCACGCTCTCGCGCCTGTTTATCATTCAGCGGCAAATGGGTTTTGATAGTTTCAACCAGTTGCTCTTCTATGGTTTGCAGAGGGTTAAGTGAAGTCAGCGGGTCCTGGAATATCATGCCAATGCGTTTGCCGCGGATTTTTCGCATTGCCTCAAGCGGCAGTCCATCAATGCGCTCGCCTTCAAGTAATATCTGCCCTTCCGGCATGATGCCGGGTGGTTCCAGCAGGTCCAGAACGGCGTTGGCTATAGTGGATTTTCCTGCCCCGGATTCTCCGACAATGCCCAAAATTTCACCTGATGCAAGCTCCAGGCCCACATCACGCGCGGCAACAACTGAACCGCGCCTTGAGGGAAATTCCACCCTCATACCTTTGATATCCAACAGGGCCACTGCGCTCACCTCAATTTCGGATTAAGCGCATCGCGCAGCCAGTCACCCAGAATGTTGACTGCCAGGACAAGTACGACCAGCGTAAGGCCTGGAAACACCGTAATCCACCATTCGCCGGAAAACAGATAATCATTACCTACTCGAATAAGGGTACCAAGCGAAGGTGATGTTGGCGGCACGCCAACGCCCAGGAAGCTCAGGGTAGCTTCGGTAATAATTGCCAGTGCCAACTGAATGGTTGCAATCACCAGAACCGGCCCCATCACATTTGGCAATATGTGGCGCAGCAAAATCAATGGCTGTGGCAATCCAATAACCTGGGCCGCCTGTACATATTCTTTGGTGCGCTCAACCATCGCTGAAGAGCGCACAGTACGCGCATATTGCACCCAAAAGCTCAGTGATATGGCGATAATCAGTACATAGACAGCCAATTCCTCATGGCTCTCCTTAGGCAGAAGTCCTCTAATCACCCCATCAACGAGCAAGGCTATCAAAATAGCGGGAAAAGACAGTTGAACATCGGCAATACGCATCAAAATCGTGTCAACCCAACCGCCTGAATATCCGGCAATCAGACCCACAACGATGCCGATAATCATTGCAAACAGTACTGAAAAGAAACCCACCAGTAATGAAACTCGACTGCCATATAATATGGTCGAGAGCACATCACGACCCTGATCATCGGTACCCAGCACAAAACCGGCTGTTCCTCCTTCCATCCAGGCAGGAGGCTTCAGGCTATCGAGCAAATTAAACTGGGTCAGATCAAAAACATCATACGGGGCAACATAGGTTGCAAAAACCGATGAAAAAACCATCACAAAGGTAACAATGGATGCCACCACAACAATCGGAGAGGATTTAAAGCTCCACCACAAATCACTTTTGTTGAAGCGCTGCCAGAAGTCACTCATCGGTCAGACCTCAATCGCGGATCAATGGTGTAGTACAGGATATCCACAACGAGGTTGATCACCACAAAAACGAAACCGATGAGCATCAGATAGGCAGCCATAATCGGTATGTCGACCTCTTCAATAGCCTGAATAAACAAAAGACCCATGCCTGGCCACTGGAATACGCTTTCAGTTATGATCGCAAATGCAATCAGAGAACCGATCTGCAGACCAATAATTGTGATAACCGGCACCATCGTATTTTTCAGCGCATGGGAAAAACTGATTGAGCGTTCTTTCAACCCTCGGGCACGGGCAAAC
This sequence comes from Aurantimonadaceae bacterium, assembly GCA_003232595.1. GTDB lineage: Bacteria > Pseudomonadota > Alphaproteobacteria > Rhizobiales > Rhizobiaceae > SZUA-100. The sequence goes on from QIIJ01000064.1 coordinate 10,090, forward strand.
TTGATATAATCCGTTCGCAGTACCTCAAGCATTTCAGCCCGAATGAGCCGAACAATCAGTGTCATCTGGAAGATTGCCAGTGTGATCGCCGGCATAATCAGCGATTGCCAGCCACTCGCTGTCAAAAACCCGGTAGTCCACCAGCCCAGATCCACAACTTCGCCACGACCAAATGTCGGAAGCCATTGCAATATGACACCAAAAAACAGAATAAGAAAAATGCCAATAAGAAATGTTGGCAGAGATATGCCGATCAGTGAAAGGGTCATAAAGCCGCGCGCCAGCCAGCTGTCACGTCGCAATGCAGTAAAAACGCCCATCGGAACGCCAACAATCAATGCCAAAAATGCCGACAACAATGAAAGTTCGAGAGTGGCGGGAAATCTTTCTGCAATCAGTTCTTTAACAGGCTTTCGCAACCGATAACTATTGCCGAATTCGCCTTGCACCGCATTTTTCACGAACCGCGTGAACTGTACCAGGATACTGTCATTCAGTCCCAAATCCTGCTTGAGTTTTTCTCTGTCTGCAAGCGATGTTTCCTGACCGGCCAGATTGGAAATCGGGTCGCCGACATATTGAAACAGGGCAAAAGCAATAAGGGCGACAGTCAGCATAACCATTGCGGCCTGATACAGGCGCCTGCCAACAAACAAAATCATGCTTACCCCGAAAAAGAAAAGAGAAGAAGCCTACCTTGAAAACTAATTGAAGGCAGGCATCTTGTCCAAGTTTAAGATGACTAGGCTTTATGGCATTACCACATTACGCCAGTCGAGCACGTTATCGGCCCGCTGTGCAACTGATACTCCATCACGTATGCCCCAGGAGAGGGGTTGCTGGTGAAGCGGCAGATAGCCAACCTCGTCTTTAAGTATTTTTGCACCTTCGTTTATTGCTGCCTGACGTTTGGCAACGTCTGTTTCACTGACGATAATTTGAGCCAGTTCATCGATCCGCTCATTGCAATAACCGCCAAAATTGAAAGCACCTGTTTTACTGCCCTCGGGGCGGCAGGCAAGAAGAAAGCTGAACACGTTGTAGGCATCCATCGTGCCCGGTGTCCATCCAAGCAGATAGAACGACGTATCATAGCCACCTTGAGCCATAACTTTGGCAAAGTATTTGGACTTGGGTTGTGCCAGCAGGTCGATTTTAACGCCAACTTTTGCCAACATGCCGGCAACAGCCTGACAGATTTTTTCATCGTTGACATATCGGTTGTTCGGGCAGTCCATTGTCACAGTAAATCCGTCGCCATATCCGGCCTCGGTAAGGAGTTTTTTTGACATCTCCGGATCGTATTTGTAAGGCGTATTTGCCGAAGCTTCAAATCCCTCGATTTGCGGTGCCCACATCAAACCTGAAGGTGTTGCCGCGCCGCGCATAATGGCTTTTTTAATTGCTTCAAGGTCAATTGCAGCAGCAAACGCTTTTCGCACTCGAACATCCTTAAACGGATTCTTTCCCTTGACGGAAGAGTATAACAATTCGTCGCGGATCTGGTCCATGCCAAGAAAGATCGTGCGCGCCTCAGGTCCGGTAAGTGCCCTTACTCCTGGTGCGCTATTCAAACGGTTCCAGTCCTGTACCGGTACGGGATAAACCAGATCAAGCTGACCGGAGAGTAAAGCGGCAACGCGTGTTGCGGCCTGTTTTATCGGTGTGAACTCAACCCGGGTAACGTTGGTTGCAATATCCTTGTTCCAATGGTCATCATAACGCACCATTACGGTTTTTACATCAGGCTGACGCGATTCCACCATAAAGGGCCCTGTGCCATTTGCGTTCAGGGTTGCAAAGGCTCCATCCCGGCCTGCGTCTTTCGGACTGGAGGCTTCTGTTGCATTGTTTGCAACTGACCACTCCTTGTCCATGATGAACATGCCGGTCAAATCGTTGAGTAGAATTGGATTTGGTACTGGTGTTTCTATTTCAATGGTAAAATCATCAATGATTATGATGTTCTTAATTTGTGCAGCAACCGCTTTCAGATCAGAGCCTTCAGAACCCATACGCTCCCAGGTAAACAGCACATCGTCTGCCGTGAAGGCATTACCGTTTTGAAATTTGACACCTTGACGTAATTTGAACCTCCACTTTGTCGGCGAAACAATTTCCCAGCCGGTTGCAAGGCGCGGAACTTTCTTCATTTCTCCATCATAGGCAACCAGTGGTTCATAAACATTAGCCAGCATGCCGATCGTAAATGTTTCAAACAAAGCATGTGGATCAAGCGATTGCGCATCGGCCTGAAAGGCGAATTTAAATGTCTGGGCACCAACAGATGCTGCACCCGTTACGCCCAGCGCCAATGCAGATACACCGGCAATGACAAGTGATTTCAGTTTCATTGTATTTATCTCCCTGGCAAATCTATCAGTTTGTCTGATTTTACAAGCAGGCCCAGAAGGCGATCAGCTTCATTGTTAACTATCTGGTTGTTTGAAAATTGTCAACGATGATGACTGAATTCCAAATCCCGTCCACACCTCGTTCAGGCAGGCATTGACTTGTGAACAAGTTCGGCAAAAAAGGAAATGCCATGAGGAAGTGCATCATCGTTAAAATCATACTCAGGATGGTGCAGCCCCGCACCTTCGCCATTTCCCAAATAGATAAACGCACCCGGTCGCGCCTGAAGCATGAATGAAAAATCTTCACCGCCCATGGTCTGGGCAACATTCATATCCACATTATCATCACCTGCAATTGAGCGTGCAATTTCGCCGGCAAATTGAACCTGATCGTCATGATTGACCGTTGTGGGATATTGTCGGTCGTAGACAACTTTTGCCGTGCAGCCATGGGCCTGGGCTGCATGATCGACGATTTCACCAATGCGTTTTTCAGCCAGATTGCGTAATTCTTCGTCGAGGCACCGGACCGTGCCACCAAGCCGGGCCTCGCCGGGTATGACATTTAGCGCATCCCCGGAATGGAATCTGGTGATCGAAACCACCACAGATTCCATCGGGTCCACATTGCGCGATGCAAATGTCTGAATAGCCTGCACAGCTGCCGAAGCCGCTACAATCGGGTCAACGCAGTTTTGTGGCATCGCTGCATGGCCACCCACACCGGAAATGGTGATATCAAGAATATCAACAGACGCCAGCAAGGTGCCTTCACGGGTGGCAAACTGGCCTATTGGTATATTTGGTACATTGTGCATGCCGTAGACTTCATTAATTTCAAACCGTTCCATTAATCCATCGTCGATCATTGCCTTGCCGCCCGCGCCACCTTCTTCTGCCGGCTGGAAAATCAGCGCAACACGGCCATTGAAGTTTCGCGTTTCACTCAGGTATTTAGCCGCACCCAGTAACATTGCCGTATGCCCGTCATGACCGCAGGCGTGCATGACGCCATCAACCTTTGACGCATATGCTTTTCCGGTCTCTTCTTTGATGGGCAGCGCGTCCATATCTGCGCGCAGTCCAATGGTTTTGCCGCTGTCATTTTTATTACCGTTGATAATGCCGACAACGCCGGTACGCCCAATTCCGGTAGTAATCTCATCAACACCAAATTGTTCAAGCAACCGAACGACCTTTGCCGCAGTTTCATGCACGTCGTACAAAAGTTCGGGATTGGAATGAAAGTCACGACGCCAGACGGCAACTTCATCTTGAAATTCTGCGACACGGTTTAGTATTGGCATTATTCTCTACCCTTTTTTGCGGCGAACAGTATGCTGGATCTAAATTCAATCATCCAGTTGGTTAATTGGCTGGATATCAATTACCGCAGATAAGTGAATTTGCCAAGTAGTTGATGCTGAATTGACATAGCAGATCACCGGGTCTGAAATGAAAACTCAAGACGTCACGAGACCATTGTCGTTTGCTCAATGGCCAAAACCAATTTGGGAAACCTTATGATAGAATTGCCTGATACCCCTGATGCACTTGCGATTGCCGACCTTGTTCGAAGCAACGAGATATCTGCGGAGGAAGTGCTTGAAATAACACTGGCGAGAATAGCCGAACGCAACCCCGCTTTGAATGCAATCGTTACACCACTTTATGAAGAGGCCCGCGCGGCAGTAGCACAGGGATTGCCTGACGGGCCATTTTCTGGCGTGCCCTATGTATTCAAGGAGCTTGTTGTTTCTGTTGCTGGCGTGCCTTCAACCGCCGCATCGCGACTTTGTACCAATATCATACCTGCAGGTGACAGCGAGATCGTAAGGCGTTGTCGCCGTGCCGGATTGGTTATTGTTGGCAAAACCAATTCGTCGGAATTCGGGCTCTCCACAGCAACTGAACCAGCCTTGTTCGGGCCAACAAAAAACCCGTGGAGCCTTGAGCATTCGCCGGGTGGTTCAAGTGGAGGATCTGCTGCTGCCGTGGCGGCAGGAATGTTGCCGATGGGCCATGCCAGCGATGGTGGTGGGTCAATACGTATTCCTGCCTCCTGTTGCGGGCTGTTCGGGCTTAAACCCACGCGGGCGAGAATAACAGCCGGGCCCGAAGGAGGGGAAGGGCTTGCCGGGTTGGCGATGCAACACGCAGTCACATGGTCGGTGCGCGACAGTGCTGCCCTGCTGGATGTGACGGCTGGGCCAATGCCAGGTGATCCATATATTCCTGCCCCGCCCAAAGGTACCTATCTGGAAGCCGCAGGACGCGATCCTGGTCGATTAAAAATTGCCTGTTCGACAAAAGCACCAAATGCGGCAATGGTTGACCGGCAATGTGCAGATGCAACACTGAACGCCGCCCGTTTGTGCGAAAGTCTCGGTCATGATGTGCAGGAGGCGGAGCCTGAATTTGATGTCGAAGCAGTACAAAGTGGTTTTTTGGCAGTATTTCAGGCAAATACAATGGCCAACATAGCACGCCTAACCGGCGGGAGCTTGCCAAAAGAAGGATTGGTTGAACCACTGACAATGGCAGTTGCAGAAGGAGGAATGGCAATAACGGCAACCAAATATATTCAAGCAATCCAGGCTCTGCATCGAGAATCCCGACGCATTGCCGATTTTTTTAACCGTTACGATATCTGGCTGACGCCAACGCTCGCCACGCCCCCACCCCTTACCGGCTATTTCAACAATGACATTACCAACGTGGAGCAATGGTTGGCAAAAGTGCTTGCATTTTCACCGTTCACATTTTTGTCCAATGTTACCGGGCAGCCTGCAATGTCAGTTCCCCTGGGCCATGCTGATAACGGCCTGCCGATCGGGAGCCATTTTGCAGCATCATACGGTAATGAAGAACTTCTATTCAGCCTGGCGGGCCAACTTGAACGCGCATCTCCATGGAACCACAGAAGACCTGTTATGATTTGATTTGGGAATTATGCCCGGTCTCACCTGGACATCGGGCGTAAAATTAAGAGCGTTTTGAGTAATATCTATTGGTAGAACGCCGGGTGATTTTGTTGTAAGAAATAGAGACATTAAATTCTTCAATCCTGCAATGCGAATTACCGGAATTTATAATGCCAAAAAAGATAATAGTTTTTTGTGATGGTACCGGCAATGAAATTAAAGAACATCAGTCAAATGTTCTTAAATTTTACCGTGTTTTAAAAAAAGATAAATCACAAGTTGCATTTTACGATACCGGAATTGGCACAATTAGTGATAGCGGTTCCTGGGCTGCGTTTAAAAATAAAGCCAAGGGTGTAATTGGCCTGGCCACCGGCTATGGGCTTGATGCAAACATTCTCGATGCCTATCGGTTCCTCATTCGGAACTATCAAACAGGCGATGATGTATATCTTTTTGGTTTCAGTCGTGGGGCTCACACTGTTCGGGTTCTTGCGGGATTTATCAATATGGTTGGGTTATTACGTCCGCATCAGGAGCATTTATGCAGTTACGCCCTGACTGCATATAAACAGACAAGTCAAAAAGATGACTATGGAATTGCCTGGCGTGTTCAGGAAATATTGGAGACTGAGCGAATTACAATAAATTTCATGGGCTGCTGGGATACTGTCGGATCGGTTTTTGTACCTCGTCCGGACCGGTTTTACATTCCTTCACTGGAAAATCTTCCCTACACCAACAAAAATTCCTGTGTTCGGATTTTTCGGCACGCGATTGCTATTGACGAGCGTCGTCGAATGTTTCGTCTATGTCATTGGGAAGAGCCACAAAAGTTTAAAGAAAATCCATTTGTGAAAGACGAAAACTCTGATGAGCAGGATATCAAGCAGGTATGGTTTTCTGGTGTGCATTCAGATATCGGTGGGGGGTACCCTGAAGCAGAAAGCGGGGCCGCAAAAATCCCATTGGCCTGGATGGTCGATCAAGCCCGTGAGCACGGGTTGATATTCCGGGAAAGAATGGTGAAGCGCCTGGTATTGGGTAAAAACCCCGAAAACAGCACCAGAAACTACGTCGCCCCCGACCCGCGATCAAATCTTCACAAGTCAATGACAGTTTTCTGGAGGATTTTGGAATGGATTCCCAAAAATGCGAAACGCAAGGACTGGCCAAAACGAAAATCCTTCGCCGGGATGTATTTTCCGTTTTCTGAGCCACGCAATATTTCTGAAAGCGCCGAGATACATCCCTCTGTCCATGAGCGCATTGAACTCGCAAGTGACGATGACAAATATAGGCCGGTTAACCTGCCTGAAAAGCATTTTACCAGCCCTGCCGGCTGAATTCGGCATATGAAGTATTCCCACCAACGTGAGGGAAAATGGGTTGAGTGATTGGCCTGCAATACTGGTTCAGCCAGTCCCGGCCATTTTCCA
>QIIJ01000141.1 GCA_003232595.1 Aurantimonadaceae bacterium
GCCATGGCGTCCAGTGTCGCCCACGATTGCCATCACATGATTGTCGTTGGCACGTCAAAAGAAGACATGGCTCTTGCCGCCAACCGGCTTGGCGAGGTCGGCGGCGGGGTTGTAATATATTCACAAGGCAAGGAACTGGCGATAGTGGAAATGCCGATTGCCGGACTGATGTCTGATGAACGTGCTGAAGTTGTTGCAGAAAAAGCCGACAGGCTGGTTGCAGCCATGGCCGACTGCGGGTGTAAACTCAACAACGCCTATATGCAGCATTCTCTTCTTGCACTGGTAGTCATTCCCGAACTGCGTATTTCAGATCAGGGCATCATCGATGTGAGAACATTTGAAAAAGTCGATTTGTTTGTTTGACCGATGCAATATTCACGAAACCAGGTCAAGCAGGCGCGGTTTCAAACGTGGTAGAACCTTCACATCCATTTCTACGGTCCCGTCATCATTGTCGCGGCGATCGATGACATGCGTGTTTTTATATATCCACGGTAAATTGCCCAAGGCTGCAGGTGCCAGGGTTACTGATAGAGTCTGACTGTCTTTTGCAAGCCGCGTTTCAATTTCCGCCAGCAGCGATCGTATTCCCTTTCCAGTCAGTGCTGATACCTTGACCGGCAAAGTCCCGTCTGAGGGCACATGATCACCGTCAGCACCATTTTCGGGCAGAAGGTCAATTTTGTTCCAGACCTCCAGCATTCGCGCCTCATCATTGGTTTCAATGCCGAGGTCGGTCAGAATTTTAAGCACATCACTCGCCTGCGCCGCGCTGTCACTTTGGGCAATATCACGCACATGCAGGATGAGATCAGCCTCGACCACCTCTTCCAGAGTGGCTCGAAAGGCGGCAATCAGGTGGGTCGGCAGCTCCGAGATGAAACCAACCGTATCTGAAAATATGGCTCGTGTGCCCTCTGGCAGATTGATTTTGCGCAAGGTCGGGTCGAGAGTGGCAAACAACTGATCTTCGGCCTTGACCGCGGCATTTGTCAGCCGGTTGAACAAGGTGGACTTTCCGGCATTGGTATAACCAACCAGTGCTACTACCGGATGAGGCACCTTCTGGCGGCGGGAACGGTGAAGCTGGCGCGTCTTGCGCACCTTCTCGAGATCCCGCTCGAGGCTGGTAATCCGGTCCTGCAGGTGACGCCGGTCAGCTTCAATCTGGGTTTCACCCGGCCCACCAACAAAACCGAGGCCGCCGCGCTGGCGCTCCAGATGGGTCCAACTGCGCACCAGCCGACCCTTTTGATAGTTCAAATGGGCAAGCTCAACCTGCAACCGGCCTTCTTTGGTTTGGGCGCGCGCTCCAAATATCTCCAGAATTAGCCCGGTACGGTCTAGCACCTTGGCCTTCCACTCGGTTTCAAGATTGTGTTGTTGTACCGGGGTCAGCGGATGGTCGACAATCACCAGACCGGCTTCCAATGCAGCCACTGTTCCGGCAATTTCTTTAACCTTGCCGGATCCGAACAATGTTGCGGGTTTGCGCGACTTGACCGGGATGCAGGCGGCATCAACAATATCGAGATCAATGGCACCGGCAAGCCCGACCGCTTCATCAAGGCGCGCCTGATCGGTTCTGAAAACATTGGTCCCGCCGTTGGGGGCGGCACGGTTTTCAGATTTAATCAGCGGCACCAGAACAAGTACCTTTTCCTTTCGTTTCGACTCTTCCTCGACAAGTTGAAACTTGTTCGGTCCTTTACTTGAATTGTGATCTTTCGGTTGATTATTCAATCATTTTTCCTTGGCAGATTGTTCCCCGCCCTCAAACATATTCATTGGCTCGTTTGGCATGATGGTTGAAATAGCGTGCTTGTAGACTAGCTGTGAATGACCATCACGCCGCAATAATACACAGAAATTATCAAACCATGTGACAACACCGGTAAGTTTTACCCCGTTTACCAAAAATATTGTCAGGGAAATTTTGTTTTTTCTTACGTGATTGAGAAAAGCATCTTGTAAATTCTGGGTTCTTTCGACCATTTTAATCTTGCCCTCGTTATTTTTGCGCGCATTTTGGGGGAAAGTGTTGAATGTTACAATGGAAAAACACCTCAATTTGGATTTTCAATTTGTGGTACCACAAATCCCCAATCGACAACCATAGAAATTTTCACCCCTGTTTAGCAAGGAAGTTTTTCAGATGAATCGAAAAAAAGTGCTCGCAGCCGGGTGGCAGTTTCACCCGGATGACCATTCGCAACCGTCGCTCCATCAATTTCGACCACCGGCAAGACAACACTTGATGCAGCCGTGACAAAGGCCTCACGGGCAGCTTTCGCTTCTTCAATAGTGAATGCCCGCTCTTCGATGGAATATCCCATTCCGGCTGCCATATCAATTACGCGGGTGCGGGTTATGCCACGCAAAATGCCGCTTTCAGCCGGGCGGGTAACCAGTACTCCGTCCTTCGACACGATCCAGGCATTGGTTGAACTGCCTTCGGTAACAAATCCATCGACGTCAATGAACCATGCTTCACCTGCCCCGGCTTCAAGGGCTTTTTGCTTGGCCAACACATTGGGCAACAGGCTGACAGATTTGATATCGACCCTGTCCCACCGATTTTCAGGAACAGATATGACACCAATTCCACAAGCTGCCATTTCTTCCGCGGCTGCACGGTTTGTGTGTTTAGCTGTGATTACCAATGATGGTTTGACTGATTTGGGTGGAAACAGATGATTGCGCGGATAAACACCACGATTGGCCTGCATATAGACCAAACCGTTGATCACCCGGTTGCGGGTGACGATTTCACGCATGATTAGCGGGATGCAACGTCTCTCCATCGGCATCTGAATAGCAAGTTCGCGCAGCGACCTTTCGAGCCGGTCAAGATGGCGTGTCACATCAAGCAATTGAAGGTGCCTTACCTCACAGACTTCATAAACGCCATCTGCGAACTGGAAACCACGATCCTCGATATGAACCGAGGCATCAAGATGAGGCAGATACTGACCATTAACGTAAGCAATTCTGGACATAATGCACTCCTGGAGATTGAAAACGCTTGCATGTCTGTATTACCGACGCAACCAGTAATTCAAATTCAAGCTTCCCAGCAGTACCAGTACCTCAATACGACCAAGAATCATCAATCCCATCAGGGTGGATTTTGCAGAAATTGTAAAGTCCGCATAAGCAGGCCAGGATGGATCACCCTGTGCTGCCCAGGCAGGATTATAAATTGGCCCTGCATTGGAGAACGCTGCAATGGTTGCGACAAGCGCTGCATCAAAGCCGATACCTGAACTGTTGAGCGCAACGACGCCGACAGTCAGAACTGAAATCGCCACAATAAAATAGCTCCAGATCGCTTTGTAGATACGTGATCCATCATGTTGATTGCCTCGACGAATGGTATTGACCGAGTGCGGATAGACCAGTCGGTTGAGTTCCTGGAAGGACTGCAACATCATCTTACCAATGCGGAAATGTTTGATGCCGCCAGCGGTGGAGAAAGCACCACCGCCGATTACCACAATAAATAAAACCAGGGTCACCGGCAAAAGAGCAAAAACCCCCTCTCTGGTTTCAAGCCCATTTGTCGATACCAGCGACGCGGCATTGAAAAGGCCTTCAATTATTGCCGCCTGGGGTGGAAGAACATCCGACGAGCCGGCTGCCCTGTACAACAAAGAACCAAGAATTACGGCAAGAATAATCGTCAAAGCGGCAATCGAATAGCTTTCCCGGTGCCGCACGAGATCACGAATATGCCAGTTCAGCACCATCCTTTGCCAGAATATACTGGTTGCTCCGACGACCAGAAATACCGCAAGAACCAGTGTTGCCGATTGCCCGATGATTGCTTCCAGTGATCCATTTGTCGGCATAAGGCCGCCAGTTGAAAGCGCCATCATCGCGAGGGTAACCGCATAAAACGGTTCTTCACCCGACAGGACAAGGGCGACAAAACAAGCCGCAGTCATGAAAAAATATACTCTGGATATTGTCAGTGCTGCACGGAATGTCCGTTGTTCGCGACGTTGGGTATTGTCTCTCGATTTCGAAGAGAAATGATCTGATGGCAACCCGCCAATTCCCGAAGGTGCAAGCAGCAGGACGATGGTCAATAGGGTGAGCAGGCCACCAATCCATTGGACCTGTGAGCGCCAGAATATCAGAGCCCGCGGCAATGCATCAATATCACGAACGACAGTGGCGCCGGTGGTTGTCAGGCCGGAAACGCTTTCAAACAGGGCATCAGAATAATTCAGGCCACCCATATCCGTCATTGGAATTGCAATGACGAAGGGTATGATTGTCCAAATCAGAACAGCAGTGATATAATCCGATACCAGGCTTTCACGGCGTCTGCGCCCGGAAAGCGCCATTAAAACAGCAATGCAGAAAAATGACCCGAGGACCATGTATTGACCAAACCGCACGACAATATCAAGTTCACCTGCAAGTAAACCGACAAATATTGGCCCGACCAGGGACAGGGTCACAAACAGGCCGATGGCGGCAATATAGAACATGGTATTCAGCATGGTGTCATGCCTGACATCGATACATCGGAAAATAGATCATTCGCAATGCAAACTATTTTCAGCGAGCACGTTTGTATCTGGCTAGAAAAATTCAAGGCTCACCCGAAACATTGTCTCAACCTGTTTGACCAGTTCGCCAACCGCAAAAATGACCACCCTGTCATTGGATTTCAACACCGTGCCGCCATGGGGCTGAATAACTTCGCCCTTTCGGTAAACGGCGCCAATGCGAATACCATCCGGCAGATCAAGATCGCGCAGTGGCGTACCAACAAGCGGTGATGTTTGCAGCGCTTCCGCCTCGATGATTTCCGCCGCCCCGTTTTGTACCGAATGGACGCTGCGAATGCGGCCCCGGCGGATATATTGCAACACCTTTGAGATAGTCACCGAACGCGGATTGATGTGGGAATCAATGCCCATCGCCCGGGTAAAATCATAGTAGCTCGTATTGTTCAGCAGGGTCATGTTGGATTTGCATCCGAGCTTTTTCGCCATGACGCTTGAAAGGATGTTGATCTGGTCATCATTGGTCAATGAAACGGTAAGATCAGCTTCATCAATACCGGCTTCGAGCAACACGCTCCGATCAAGCCCGCCGCCGTGCAATACAACTGTTTTGTTGAGTTTATCGGCAATTGTGACTGCACGCTCCCTGGAATTCTCGATAATCTTGATGCGGGCGTTGGGCTGCCGCTTTTCGATATTACTGGCCACATAGAAGCCGATATTACCACCACCGATGATAACAATCCTGCTGGCTTCAGGTTCCTCGTGGCCAAATATGGAAAGTGTACGATGAACCTGCTCCTTCGCCGCAACCACATAGGCAAGATCGCCGGCAAGAATGGAGTCAGATGACCTCGGCACAAACAGGCTGCCGGCACGCCAGATACCGGTGACAACAGCACTAAGATCGGGGAAAAGTTCGGTTAATTGCTGCAACGGCGTGTCAATGATCGGGCAGTTTTCGTCGCACTCGATGGCAATCATCGAAACATTGTCATCCGCAAACTGGACGACCTCGATTGCACCAGGCAGTGCAATGCGCCGCAATACCATTTCGCCCACTTCAACTTCGGGCGAAATCACCACATCAATCGGCATATGCTCATGTGAAAACAAGTCCTGCCAATGGGGTAAAAGATAGTTTTGCGCCCGGATTCTGGCAACTTTGGTTGGCACATTAAACAGTGAATGGGCGACCTGACAGGCCACCATATTGACTTCATCATATAGCGTAACCGCGATAATCATGTCGGCCTGCTCGGCATCAGCAGCAGCCAGCACTTCAGGATCAGATCCGTGGCCAACAAAACCGCGTACATCAAGGGTGTCGCGTATGGCCTGGATCAGGCCCGGCGATTTATCGACAACTGTTACATCATTGCCTTCGGCCGCAAGCCGCTCAGCGATGCCATATCCGACCTGGCCGGCACCGCAGATAATGACTTTCATTCCAGATCAGCCCCTTGTTGTCATACACCGAGTGATTTTAGTTTACGATGCAGTGCGGAGCGTTCCATACCAACGAATTCCGCTGTACGCGAGATATTTCCGCCAAATCTGTTAATTTGGGCCACCAGATAACTTTTTTCAAACATTTCGCGCGCGTCCCGCAAAGGCAATGACAGTAATTGTTCATCACCGGCACCTGGTGATTTTGGCAGCATGTCGCCAATTTCTCCCGGCAACATATCGATGGTTATGGCACCGTCTTCGTTGTCGCGGGCCAAAATCATCAACCGTTCAATGTTATTGCGCAATTGCCGAATATTGCCGGGCCAGTCGTGGGCTTGCAGGATGGCCATGGAATCGTCGCCGATCGTGCCAGGTTTTATTCCCGCCTGTTTGCCGACCTGGTCAAGAAAGGCATCAACCAGAAGGGGAATATCTTCGCGACGTTCAGCCAGGCTCGGCACCCGAATCGGAACCACAGCCAGCCGGTGAAAAAGATCCTCGCGAAATTCACCAAGCTTGATAAGCGCTTCAAGATCGTTAGCGGTTGAAGATAATATCCGCACATCAACATTGACCTTATTGGTACCGCCGACCCGCTCAAAGCTCTGTGCCACCAGCACTCGTAATATTTTATTCTGGGTATCGCGCGGCATGTCGGCCACTTCATCCAGCAGCAATGTGCCGCCATGGGCTTCCTCCAGCGCTCCGGTTTTGCCGGACTGGGTTTCGTTGCTCTCGACCCCGAAAAGCTCAATCTCCATACGCTCCGGCGTAATAGTTGCAGCGTTAAGAACAACGAAGGGCCCGGAGGCTCGGTTGGAATGGTCGTGAATGGTTCGTGCCACCATTTCCTTCCCGCATCCGGAGGCACCAGTGATCATGATCCGGCTGTTTGTGGGGGCAACCCGTTCAATGGTCTGACGCAACTGGTTCATCGGAACAGAGGTCCCAATGAGTTCCGGCATATCGGAGCTGCGTTTTTGCAGGTCCCTGACCTGGCGACGCAGGGAAGAAGCCTCAAGTGAGCGTTCCGCCATCAATATCAAACGATCCGCTTTGAAAGGTTTTTCAATGTACTCGTAAGCACCGCGCTTGATCGCAGAAACAGCTGTTTCGATATTGCCATGGCCGGAAATCACAACAACCGGTAAATCCGGGTGTTTATCTTTGATTACATCCAGCAGTTCCAGCCCATCAAGCCGTGAACCCTGGAGCCAGATATCGAGAAATATCATAGATGGACGGCGATAGGTAATGGCCTCTTCGGCTTCATCGCTGCTGGCTGCCGTGCGAGTTTCATGGCCTTCATCCTCAAGGATACCGGCAACCAGTTCACGAATATCACGCTCATCATCAATAATCAGAATATCAGATGCCATGGATTAATTCTCTTCCCTCATACCAACACGTTCTTTTCATCTGAAGATGGTATTGGCTTTTCATCTGAAGATGGTATTGGCTTTTCATCTGAAGATGGTGTTGACTCTTCTTTGGTTTCCGTATTTGGCAGGATAATACGCATCATTGCACCACGTGCGCTGTCAGGCGCATCGTGTAATTCAATCCGCCCCCCATGGTCTTCCAAAATCTTGCCGACAATCGCAAGGCCGAGCCCGGTCCCCTTGTCTCGTGTGGTCATATAGGGTTCAAGCAACCGCTGGCGGTTTTCCGGTGGCAGCCCCTTGCCATTGTCGATTATATCAATGATCAATTGTCGGCTGTTTTTCCGGCCATTGATTGTGATCAGGCCATTACCCCGCTCTTCAGCCGGAACTGCTTCGATAGCCTCGGTGGCATTTTTAATAATATTTGTGAAAACCTGGGTCATCAGTCGCGGATCAAACATTCCGGCAATTGGCTGATCACCGAAATCAGTTTCAAACCGGATATCAGGATTGGAAACCTTTTGCAGAAACACAGCTTCCTTGACATACTCGGCCAAATTACCCGAAACCATGGTGGGTTTTGGCATGCGGGCGAACGAAGAAAATTCATCGACCATTCTGCCGATGTCCGACACCTGGCGCACGATCGTATCGGTGCACTGATCAAATACATCCCGGTCTTTTTCAATCACCTTGCCAAATCTGCGTTTAAGACGTTCGGCGGAAAGTTGAATCGGGGTCAATGGGTTTTTGATTTCATGCGCGATGCGTCTTGCAACATCTGCCCAGGCCGAACTTCGTTGCGCCGTGACCAGATTTGTAATGTCGTCAATAGTTATCACGTAGGAATGTTCGTGTTTGCGGGAGCCTTCAACAGTAACCTGGATATTCAGGGTTCGTTCATGACCTGCAAACAACATGGTAATTTGTTGTCGATATTCCCGCTTGTCAGACGCAACGGCCTGTTCAAAGACCTCGGCAAGTTCGGGGGAGACCTCTCCAAGTGGCTTGCCAACGGTTTTTTTTGCTTCTCCAACAATGAAATTTGCCGAGCGGTTGATCACAGTCACACTGCCGTCAGGATTAACCCCAATTACTCCGGCTGACACGCCGGACAAAACAGCTTCAATAAACCTTCGTCGCCGGTCGATCTGGTCCTGGGTTTTCAAGATTTCATCACGCTGGCTGCGTAATTCTGCGGTCATGTTGTTGAATGTATTGCCCAGTGAGCGCAAATCACCTTCAGACTGGTAGGTTTCCACCTGGACTTCCAGATTACCGGCGCTGACCTCATCTGCAGCAGCAATCAAACGCCGGATTGGCGCCACCAGCCGGTCAGCCACGCTAATCCCCATCCAGATCGCCGAGAGCAACACAATAAATGAAATTCCGACATAGAGAAGCCCGAAAGTCAGTTGCAGGGTTACCCGGTTATTTTCAAGCTTTTTATAGTCCGCGGTCAACTCCTGCATCGTTTGAATGGAATTCATCACCGTTGGATCAATGACCCTGATTGTATAGAGATAGGCCCCTGAAATTTCCTTGAGTTTTACAACGCTGCCAACAAGATTGGTTCTGCCGGGAGGAATATAGACCGGTGTCCCGTCTTCAGCAGCATCAAGGATATTTTCGGGCAGGCCAGGCAGCGCGCGATCAATGGGAATATCTGCCTGCAGCATCAAAGAACCATTCCGGCGCAGCAATTTAGCCTGGGACAACCCGCGCCCCCGCGCCTGACGAGTCATAAGATTGTTAAATCCGGTCCGGTCCAGATTATAAAGGCTACGTGCACTATCCAGCAGTGCGGCCATTGACAAGGTCGTATTCTGCAAACCTCTGCCATTTTCATTGACATAGGCCTGGGCAACACTGATTGAGGAATCAACTATCGATCGGGTGCGGTCTTCAAACCAGCGGTCGAGGCCAAGATCAAGCGTAATTCCGGCGGCTACGGCAACAAAAATTGCAGGCAGTGCCGCAACAATGGCAAACAGGCCCACAATTCTGATGTGCAAACGGGCAGCAGCCCTGCCCTTTTTGCGCGCATTATAGAGTTGCAGGCCTTCCTTGATCAAAAACCCGAGTAGAGCTGCAACCAGTACGCCATTGATCGCCATTACCTGAACAACAACAACATTTGTCGGAATGATGGGTGTAAACCCCATCAGGATGACAAATGACACGGAAACAAACACAAGCGCCACAACCACCAGCACAAGTCCGAACCGGCGCACCAGCGAACGCTGGCGTTTTTCGTTCAACCTGCCATCCATGGCAAGACCATTGTCCGAAAGTGGCGTAACAGTCATCAGGTCTCCAGAAATGCCAAACTTGTCTTGGAAGTGCGCGTTGCCAAATTGCAACACATATGTGACTAAATTGCAACGCTTATCATGGCTGGAAAGTCAACCGGGTAATTGACCGGTTTTGACAACCTCAATATCCAGCTCCTTGATTTTTTTACGCAATGTATTGCGGTTCAGACCGAGCAAGTCTGCGGCCTTAATCTGATTGCCGTTTGTAGCCGCAAGCGAGGCCATGATCAACGGTTGTTCGATTTCATGCAATATACGGTGATAGAGGCCCGGAGGCGGTAATTTTCCCGCAAACTCCCGGAAATAGTCGTTCAAATAGGTTTCGACGGAAAGTTTAAGGTCGACATTCACATTGTCGCCCTGCCTGGGAATTGTCTCGCCGGGCTTCAGCCCGTTTAATTCACGCGCCACCAGTTCAGCGGTTATATTCTCCTGGCTGTAGAGAGCAGCAAAACGGCGCACTGTATTCTCCAACTCCCGCACATTGCCGGGCCAGCGGTATTGGCGCATCAGTTCCATTGCATCCATGTCAATGGTTTTGCCAGGAAGACCCTCGCCTTCACCAGCAGTAAAAAAATGTCGTACGAGGTCAGGAATATCCTCAGAACGCTCCCGCAGTGGCGGCAACCTGAGAGGAACCACATTAAGTCGATAGTAAAGGTCCTCGCGAAACAGTCCCTGCCCGATAAGAGCCGATAAATCCTTGTTTGAGGCAGCAACAATTCGCACATCAGTCCTGATCGGTATGCGCCCGCCAACTGTGGTATATTCGCCCTGTTGCAGTACCCGCAAAAGCCGGGTTTGCGCATCCATTGGCATATCGCCAATTTCATCGAGAAACAATGTGCCACCATCGGCCTGTTCAAACCTGCCGGGGGAACGGCTCTGGGCACCGGTAAATGCACCTTTTTCGTGACCAAACAGTTCAGATTCGATCAAATCACGAGGAATAGCAGCCATGTTAATAGCTACGAAGGAGCCCTTCGAGCGCTTGCCATAATCATGCAGCGCGCGGGCAACCAACTCCTTGCCGGTACCTGATTCACCGCTGATCAGCACTGTCAAATCGGTTTGCATCATACGTGCCAGGAGCCGGTAAATATCCTGCATCGCCGGAGAACGGCCAATTAGTGGCATAGTGTCTTCGACTTCCTGTTCCACCTGTGTCGTTGCAGGTTTCCGGCTTTCGCTCAGTGCCCTTCGAACAATCGTAACAAGCTCACTGAGATCAAACGGTTTTGGCAGGTAATCATAGGCACCGCATTCGGTTGCCTTGATCGCCGTCATGAACGTGTTTTGCGCACTCATAACCAGAACCGGCAGATCCGGGCGAATTCGTTTGATACGCGGCAGCACATCAAAGATGTTTTCATCCGGCATTACCACGTCAGTGACTATCAGATCACCGTCACCGGCGGCTACCCAGCGCCACAGCGTGGTCGCATTGGACGTGGTGCGAACGTCAAAGCCAACCCGAGACAAAGCCTGACCCACGACTGTGCGAATGGCAGCGTCATCATCGGCCACAAGTATTTGATGCTGCACTTCTTTGGTATTCACAATATGGCCTCGCTGGGCATTTCCTCACTGGTGTAGGCGGGCATCAGGATTCTGAAGGTTGTGCCGTTTCGCCCGCTTTCGCATTCGACGATGCCACCATGGTCGCCAACGACCTTTGCAACCAGCGCCAGACCAAGACCCGAACCGTTGGGTTTGGTTGTCATAAACGGATCGAAAATGTGCTCCATCATATCTTCAGGAACACCGCCGCCATTGTCTGATACACAAAACTCCAGGGGCAGAGAAACTTTCTGACTAGAACCAGGAATTGATAATCGCACACCCGCACGATAGGCTGTTGAAAATACCAGTTCCGGATTTTTCACTCCCTCCATGGCTTCACAGGCATTTTTCGCAAGATTGAGGAATAGTTGAATCAACTGATCGCGGCTGGCAAATACCGGTGGCAGCGAGGGGTCATATTTTTCCACAATCCTGACATTTCGGGCAAAGCCGCTTTTGGCACTGGTTTTCACCCGGTCAAGCACCGAATAGATATTGACCGGATCACGTTCAATCGGACGCTCATCGGAAAAAACTTCCATCGAGTCAACCAGATCGACAATACGATCTGTTTCCTCAACGATAAGATTGGTCAGTTCGCGGTCACCCTCCCCGACCGACATTTCAAGCAGTTGGGCCGCACCTCTAATGCCCGCAAGCGGGTTTTTGATTTCGTGGGCAAGCATTGCCGCAAGCCCGCTAACTGTTCTGGCGGCACTTCGATGGGTCAGTTGCCGGTCCATCTTGTCGGCCATTGAACGTTTCTGGAACAGCACCACCACCGAGCCGGGTTGTTCGACAATCGGTGCCACCTGCAAATCAACAATCAGGCCAACGCCAAGATGCGGCGATGACAGATCAACCCGGTATTCGTTTACCGGTGAACAGGATGTGCGCACCTGATCGATAAGCGATAATAAAGTGCTGCTGAATGGCAGAAAGTGCTGGATCGATTTTTTCTGCAGTGATGAAGTACCGGAACGGAAAAACACTTCTGCTGCGGCATTGTTGTAACAAATGAGATTCTCCTCATTCAACATTACAACCGGATGGGGCAAGGCATTCATCACCAGTACCGAAACCGGCGGAGGCAAGTCTGCTTTATTTACAAGTGGGACAGTCATGCCACTTTCCTGAGCGCCATACCGCCAAATGCCGATTGTATTGCAGAAACAACCAGTTCAGGCTCGTTGGCGGTGAGCGCGACGCGCCGAAGTGATTTTAGCCCGGCAGAAGGTTCCAGTCGGTCGAGATACCATCCAAGATGTTTACGCGCCTGCCTGATACCAGACCTGGTGCCGTAAAACGATAACATAGCCTCATAGTGCTCAAGCACGATCGCAAGCAAGTCGCTTTCCTGCGGCCCGTCCGGCTCGCGACCAAGGCGCAGGCCCTCTGCAATGTTTCCCGGCAACCAGGGCGCACCATAGGCAGCACGCCCGATCATCACCGCATCTGCGCTGGAGCAATCCATGGCATTTTGTGCATCCTTGAGGCTGCCAATGTCGCCATTGACAACCAGCGGCACATTGATTTGCTGTTTTACTGCCCTCACCGACCGCCAGTCGGCACGGCCCTTGTAAAACTGGCAGCGGGTTCGGCCATGAACTGTGATCATCTGCACGCCGCCATCGACTGCCCTGCGGGCAAGCTCTGGAGCGTTGATAGAACTGTCATCCCAGCCAAGACGCATCTTGAGTGTGACCGGTATGCTCGCTGTTTCAACGGTGGCATCAATCAACCGCATCGCATGATCAAGATCGCGCATAAGAGCCGAACCGGAATAGCCGGTGGTCACCCGCTTCGACGGGCAGCCCATATTGATGTCGATTACGTCGGCACCGGTATCCTGGGCTACCTTTACACCTTCCCTCATCCATTTTGGCTGGCGGCCTGAAAGCTGGACCACGTGGATGGGAAGGCCGGCAGATTCTGCCTTGTCTTTCATTTCCTGCTTGCCGGTCACCAGTGCTTCACTGGCTACCATTTCGGATATCACCAGCCCGGCACCGAATTTCCATGCAAGCCTGCGCAATGGTACATCGGTAATCCCCGACATTGGTGCCAGAAACACCGGGTTTCTGATCGCCAGACCACCAATTGAAACACCACTTTTCATAGGAGAAATCAGTTCACCAAGGTTATGCTGCACATTTCGCACGCAGATCGAAATATTGCCTCTATTTTAATCAACTCACTGATGATTACAAGCCTGTTGAAGACTTGCTGGTGGCATGGTTTAAGTCCGGCACACACAATTTGGCGAATCTTTGATGAATGTACCCACCAAACCCGTTAATGCTGCTCTAGTTGTAGCCGCAGGCCGGGGTGAAAGGGCCGGGTTCTCAGGCGGCCCAAAGCAGTATCGTATGCTTGGCCGGCAATCGGTCATCGCCCGGACATTGTCTACCTTCTGCAATCACCCCGATATCGACCTGGTACTGGTGGTCATTCATGCCGATGATGCGCAATTATATGCCGACAGCACACAGGTTCACGACAAATTACTGCCCACTTGCACCGGAGGCGACACACGACAGGCATCAGTGCACTGCGGATTACTGGCTTTAAAAGACAAAAATGTAGAAAATGTGCTGATCCACGATGCGGTTCGGCCCTTTGTAAGCGCTGCGCTTATCAGCCAGGTCGTTAATAGGCGTTAATACCGGCGTGCTGCCCGCCACGGCGCTGAACGATACGATCAAGCGGGCAGACAACGGACTGATTGAAGCGACAATTCCCCGCGCTGGTCTTTATGCGGCTCAAACCCCACAAGGGTTTTGTTTTGGTGAAATTCTTGCAGCCCATGAAAAAGCCGCCGGTCAATCCGCCAACCTGTTTACCGATGATGCCTCAATTGCTGCTGATTGATGGCGAACGCAATAACCAAAAACTCACCATGCCGGAAGATTTCGCTATGGCCGAAAAACTGCTTCAATTGACCGTTCCCGATGTTCGAACCGGTAATGGTTATGATGTTCATGCGTTCGAACCAGGCCAGTCCGTGCGCCTTTGCGGCGTTGATATTGCGCATTCTGCAAGTCTCAAGGGCCATTCGGATGCCGATGTGGGCCTGCATGCCCTGACTGATGCCCTGCTTGGTGCCGTCTGTAATGGCGATATAGGTTCCCATTTTCCGCCCTCCGATCCCAGGTGGCGCGATGCCAATTCGGAAGTGTTTTTTTGCCACGCAGTTGAACTGATTACAGCACAAAACGGTACGATTACCCATCTCGATGTGACACTTGTTTGCGAAACACCTAAAATCGGCCCGCATCGC
>QIIJ01000133.1 GCA_003232595.1 Aurantimonadaceae bacterium
GCACAAATCCCGATGATGCCAATTGTGGCGGGTGTGGACTCGACAAAACTACAGATACTCGCCTATTCGCTGCTGCTTGCCCCGTTGGGTGTCGCCCCCTGGATTCTCGGCTTTGCCAGCATTGCCTATGGTATCATTGCCACGGTTTTCGGATTGATGTTTGTATTCTTCGCCTGGAGGGTATTGAAAATGGATGCCGGAGACGAAAAGATGTTGCCGGCCAGGAAACTATTCAAATTTTCGATCCTCTATCTGTTTGTGCTCTATGCGTCGTTGCTGATTGAGGCCGTGGTGCCAAAAGTATTCACTGTGACAGGAGTTATCTGATCATGGCTGATGATCAAACCGGCATTGTTCTGACTGAAGAGCAGGTAAAATCCAGACGTAGTCGCAATATCGCAATTGCACTCGTTTGTGGCGGGCTGGTAGTTTTGTTTTACGTGCTGACCTGGGCAAAATTTGGTGCAGCCATTCTCCAACGGGAACTATAGGACAAGATGAGCGATCAAACTCAAAATAGCGGTCTTAACGATGGCCCGAAGCCAAAACCGGATGGCCCCGGCTGGCGTCTCAACAGCTCTGTCGTTATTTTGTGCCTGTCAATTGTTGGCGGCATGGCCGGGCTTTCCTATGCAGCGGTGCCGCTTTACCGGCTGTTTTGCCAGATAACAGGCTATGGCGGCACCACCCAGAAAGCTGATTCATATGAGGGTGAGATTTCCGACAAGGTAATCACGGTCAGTTTTGATTCCAATCTATCCAAAGACCTTGACTGGAGTTTCAAACCAAAACAAAGGAAAATCGAGGTCCGGCTTGGTGAGAAGGCGACAGCAGTTTATCTGGCAAAAAATATCGGAACTGGTTCCTCGGTGGGGGAGGCGACGTTCAACGTTTCTCCACAATTGGCCGGGCAGTATTTCAACAAGATTGAGTGTTTCTGTTTTACAGAACAAACTCTTGCCCCCGGCGAAACCGCCGAGATGCCGGTCCTGTTTTTTGTTGATCCTGAGATTGTAAACGATCCGCTGTTCACCACACTCACAACCATAACCCTGTCCTACACAATGTATCCGCGCAAGGCTGATGAAGATGCAGCATCACTGGATAACAAAGCCAGTGACCGTTCTCCGGACAAGGCAATCAAACTGAGTAAATTACAGTAATCCTTCCTGTCCTTCCCGGGCAGATGCAGACAGATATTATTAGAATTGGGAGACAAAAATGGCTGAGACTCATTCAAAGAACCACGATTACCATATCGTTGACCCAAGCCCGTGGCCGCTTATTGGCGGTATCGGAGCGCTGATGATGGCGATTGGCGGCATAGCCTATATGCGTTCAAACAACGACGAAGAGCTGATAATGCTGGGCGTTGACATAGCCGGGCCATGGATATTCCTGATCGGAACTTTGATCGTGCTGTACACCATGTTTGGCTGGTGGAGTGATACCATCAAGGAAGCCCATGCGGGTGACCACACGCCGGTCGTGTCGCTGCATCTCCGGTATGGCATGATCATGTTCATTGCCTCCGAAGTCATGTTCTTTGTTGCCTGGTTCTGGGCGTTTTTCGATGCCAGTCTGTTCCCTGATGAGGCGGCACAGGTGGCGCGCACTGAATTTACCGGTGGTCAATGGCCTCCGGCCGGGATTGAGGTTCTGGACCCACTTCATCTGCCGCTGTTTAATACCATTATCCTGTTGCTCTCGGGCACAACAGTTACATGGGCGCATCACTCGTTGATGAACAATGACCGTGCCGGACTAAAGTGGGGTCTGATCCTGACCATCGCACTCGGCGTATTGTTTTCATTTGTTCAGGTGTATGAATATGTGGCAGCGCCGTTCACCTTCAGCGGATCCATCTATGGTGCCACTTTCTTCATGGCCACCGGTTTCCATGGCTTCCATGTTTTGGTCGGGACCATATTTCTGATTGTATGTCTGCTCAGGGCGATGAAGGGCCACTTCACGCCGAAACAGCATTTCGGGTTTGAGGCCGCCGCCTGGTACTGGCACTTTGTTGACGTTGTCTGGTTGTTCCTGTTTTTCTCAATCTATGTATGGGGCTCATGGGGAGCGCCTTATGCCGGTTAATGCCACAATCAATTGCTAACAATGAGGGGCGATCCGGAACAAGGTATCGCCCCTTTTTTTACCTGAATGCAGGACAGGGTACACTGGATGACTGAATCAAATGTTTTGGAAAGTGGCAGGCAGCCGGGCAAATGGACCTGGTTTATCCTGCCGATGTGCATTATTGCCGCTATGACCGTCCTCATCGGGCTGGGAAATTGGCAAATGCAGCGTCTTGCCTGGAAAGACGGACTCATTGCCAGGGTTGAAAAAAATCTGAATGGCCCGCCCGCGACTTTGCAGGAAATTTCAGAAAAACTTGCCGGTGGAAAAGACGTTGAATACCTGCCGGTAAAATTGCGCGGCACTTTTCGTCATGATCTGGAGCAATATTTCTTCACCACTTTCAAGGGTACTTCCGGCTGGGCTGTCTATACACCGCTGGAACGGGCCGATGGCAGCGTGGTATTTGTCAACCGTGGATTTGTGCCAATGCTGCGAAAGGATCCGCAACTGCGTCAGGAAGGACAGATCAAGGGCGTAGTTGATATCATTGGCCTGGCGCGGTCTGCTCCAGCCGGGAAACCCAATTCGTTTGTTCCTGACAATGATCTTGTAAAGAACGTTTATTACTGGAAAAGCCTGCCGCAGATGATCAGCCAGACCGGTTATGACAAGGCTGGTACAGTCTTGCCTTTTTTTGTGGATGTGAAAGACACACCTTTACCAGGTGGTTTGCCGATTGGCGGAATAACAATTATCATTTTTCCCAACAGCCACCTGCAATATGCACTGACCTGGTATGGTCTGGCCGGTGCGCTTCTTGTGGTGGGCGGTATTTTCATGTTTAAAAGGCGCACAGAATCAGCCCCTGAATAGAATTGACAGTTATCGTGACACCTGATCAATCCATGACCGTTCTTCTATGTGGTCCTCGCGGTTTTTGTGCCGGTGTTGACCGGGCAATCCAGATTGTTGTTCTTGCTATCAAGAAATATGGTGCCCCGGTCTATGTTCGCCACGAGATCGTTCACAACCGCTATGTGGTCGAAGGCCTTGAGGCCATGGGCGCTGTATTTGTTGAAGATCTGTCGGAAATTCCCGATACCGGCCAACCGGTTATATTTTCAGCCCACGGAGTGCCAAAGTCAGTGCCGGAAGAGGCTTCAAAACGTAAAATGTTTTATTTGGATGCAACCTGTCCACTGGTTTCAAAGGTTCACAAACAGGCGATGCGACATAATGCGAAAGGCAGGCATGTGCTGCTGATTGGCCATGAGGGCCATCCCGAAGTGGCAGGCACAATGGGGCAATTGCCGCAAGGAGCAGTCAGTCTGATCAAGTCCGTTGATGATGTTGAAATATTTGAAGCAATTGATAATTCAGCCTTGGGCTTTGTTACACAAACCACTTTGTCCATTGACGATACTATGGATATCATTACCGCGCTTAAGAAAAAGTTCCCGGCAATTGCAGCCCCCTCGGCTGAATCCATCTGTTATGCCACCACAAATCGGCAGGAGGCGGTAAAGGCGGCGGCGCCCGGATGTGACTGGTTTTTTGTGGTTGGAGCGCCAAATTCCTCAAATTCACGCCGCCTTGTCGAGGTGGCAGAAAGGGTCGGCGCAGCAAATGCATTGCTGGTTCAGTGCGAAAAAGACATTCCCTGGCAAGACCTCAACGGCAGCCATCGCATTGGCATTTCTGCAGGAGCATCAGCGCCGGAAGTACTGATCAACGAGATCATTGACAGTTTTAAACGCCGTTTCAAGGCAAAGATTGAACTGGCAGTAACAGCCATCGAGGAAGAAGAATTTCGGGTTATGCGTGAATTGCGAGATGTTCCCCTTACAAATTCGGACATGGCTTTTGTAAATGGGGCAGGTTAGACGTGGCTGTTTATACCGAGGTCTCAAACAACGAATTATCAGCATTTCTTACCGCCTATGATATTGGCACACTTCTCTCCTACAAAGGGATCGCTGAAGGCGTTGAGAACAGCAATTTTCTGCTGCATACTACAGGCGGCTATTTCATCCTTACACTTTTTGAAAAACGGGTGAATGCATCAGACCTGCCCTATTTTATGGGCCTGATGGATCACCTGTTTCGCCATGGTGTGGCTTGCCCCGAGCCTGTGCACATGAGGACCGGTGAGATACTTGGAACGCTGGCTGCAAGGCCGGCCGCGATTGTCACTTTTCTTGACGGCATTGCCCTGAGCAGCCCAACGACTGTTCAATGCGAAGCCCTGGGCGGGGGATTGGCAAATCTGCACCTGGCTGGGCTGGAATTCAAGGGTCATCGTACCAACGCACTGACAGTAAGCGACTGGCGACCTTTATTTGACAGGGCAGGGGAAGGAATCGGCCTGATCGCACCCGGATTGTGGCAGTTGATCGAGGATGAGCTTGGGTTTTTGGAAAATTCGTGGCCTGACAATCTGCCAACGGGGGTTATTCATGCCGATCTTTTCCCGGACAATGTATTTTTTCTTGACGACAGTCTTGCCGGTTTCATTGATTTTTATTTCTCCTGCAACGATATTCTGGCCTATGATATTGCCATCTGCATCAATGCCTGGTGCTTCGATGGAGATGAAAAATTTTGTCCAGAGCGATCAAGGCACTTGCTGAAAGGATATCAAAATATACGCAGTCTCAGCAATGAAGAAGCCGAATTTCTGCCTATATTGATCAGAGGGGCTGCAATAAGGTTTTTGCTCACACGTGCGTATGACTGGATAAATACTCCAAAAGATGCTGTAGTTACTCTTAAAAAACCTCACGAATATGTAAATAAACTAAAATTTCACCAATCAATAGCAAATATAAACATCTATGGCGTGAGGAATATTGAATTTGGAGTCGGAAATGGAAATTAAATCTGTAGAAATCTGGACTGATGGGGCCTGTTCACCAAATCCCGGTTCCGGCGGCTGGGGCGTGATCCTGAAAAGCGGTGAGCACGAAAAAGAACTGAGTGGTGGAGAATTTGACACCACCAACAACCGGATGGAACTGAAAGCGGCAATAGAAGCACTGAATGCATTGAAGTATCCCTGCATGGTGGACGTGTTTACAGATTCTCAATATGTTCGCGGTGGCGTGTTGGGCTGGATAGAAAACTGGAAGAAAAACGACTGGCGTACGGCGGGAAAAAAACCGGTCAAGAATGAGGATCTATGGCGCGAACTGGACAAGGCAATCCAGGACCACGACATCATCTGGCACTGGGTCAAAGGCCATTCGGGTGACGTCAACAACGAGCGCGCCGACGAGCTTGCGCGCCAGGGAATGGCACCCTACAAGGTGGAAAAAAAAGATGAACCGGAATTCAACCCCCGTGAATACATGGTGTGAAGCAGCATTGCACGGTTCACAGGATAAAGATCAAAGTTGTGCCAAAAGGTGGGCAGCGGATGAAATGTCGGCCACACCAGGCGCAGCTTCAACATTGAGCTGTGTCACAACACCGTCTTTAACCAGCATGCAGTAGCGTTTTGAGCGCGTTCCCATGCCGCCGACAGAAAGATCAATTTCGAGGCCGACTGACCGGGCAAATTCACCGTTGCCATCAGCAAGATAAGTCAGTTTACCGTCACCGCCCGAGGCTTTTGCCCAATGACCCATCACGTGAACATCATTGACCGATGTTATGACCACCTCATCTATACCTTTTTCCTTCAGGGCATCGAGATTATCAAGAAAACCGGGAATATGGTGGTTGTGGCAGGTCGGCGTGAAAGCGCCGGGAACCGCCACAAGAACCACATTGCGTCCGTCAAACAGGTCACTCGACGAGACTGTTTTCGGCCCGTCCGCTGTCATTGTCTGGAATATCGATTGAGGTATTTTATCACCAATATTGATGCTCATAGTCGGCCACTTTCATTGCTGGGTTACCGGGTATTATTCACCAGGTATTAGCAACTGTTCCACACCGCGTCCATCGGCAACAAGCGTAAACCGCAATTCAGTTGACGCGGGTTTTGCATCTTCAGGAATATCTGAAATGTCCAGCACAAACCGGCGCCGGCTGCTACTGTCCTGATTATCATCTGGTTTTGCCGGCAATAAATACCAGTCCGAAGGGCCTTCCACATGCACCTGAACACTGCTGCTTCCTTCAGGAACGACTGCCAAAATCTTGAGTTGACCGGGATTGTCCGGGCTCCACTTCGCTGAGGTTACCCTGAAATCCGGGCCGGGGCCGGTCGGTACCGAGTTTTTGGCATCGTTGATAATGCGTGAAACCTCAAATGTAGGGCTGATAGTGCCGGGTTCGTTCAATGTCAGTTTGGCCTGAACCGGCACACATATTTCAGAACAAATACCAATTATGGCATTTAAATTGAGCACTGTTGGCTGGTTTTGCTCAAGCATCCTGACCGATATCGGAAACACGACCCGGTTTTTATAACCAACGGATTGCGTTCCAAAGTCCGTATAAAAGGACGGTGTCGGGAAATCAAAGGCAACACTGGCAACATTCGAAGAACCAAAAAAGGAAAATTGCGGCGGAATGCCGGAATCACCTGGTGCCCGCCAATAGGTTTTCCAGCCCTCCTCAAGTTTGATCTCAAGCGCTGCATCAAGATCAAGACTGTCGGGACTGGCTGCTGATATCAGCCGCATTTCCCCGCCTGGTACTTTCAGCCAGACGCTGGTGGCAGCGACCGCCAGATTGAATTGGAGGACAATTGCGCCAAAGACAGGCAGAGCAATGAGGAACGATCTAATATTCATGGCTGTTTCATATGGCCAAATTAGTGTGGAAACAAAGAATATTTATTCTCATTGGGTCATATTGCCGTGATCGTGATTGATTAAACTGAAAATATTTAACCCGCACCGGCATTCGTGACCGTGGCCTGTTCACATCGGGCGAAATCTAATTTAGCTTGTAGTCATGGTTAAATCCAAAAAATATCCCAAAGACGATCAGATCGACCTCGGCGGCCAGTTTCTGATAGCTATGCCTGCCATGGCTGATACCCGGTTTGAACGCAGCGTGGTGTATATCTGTACTCACTCCAATAATGGTGCCATGGGGCTGATCATCAACAAGCAGCTTGAGGATATTTCATTTGAAGAGATATTGAGGCAGGTTGCATCTGATATTCAAAGTGATGATATTGTCTGCCCACCCCAGCAGGTCTGGTTTGGCGGACCAGTTGAGCAGAGCCGGGGGCTTGTCCTGCATTCGCCCGAATATAAACTGCCCACATCCATGAAGACCGGTTCCAAGGTGAGGCTTACAGCGTCAACTGAAATTCTCAAGGATATCGCGATGTCTGACGGCCCGAAAAGGTCTCTTCTGGCGCTGGGTTATGCCGGTTGGGGTGCCGGGCAACTGGAAAGTGAAATCGCCCAGAATTCATGGCTGACCTGTGAAGCTTCGACCGAGATATTGTTTGGTCTTGATGCATCGGCGAAATATGTCCGTGCCCTGCAACACATGGGCGTCGACCCGGCATTACTCTCAGCCGAAGCGGGCCATGCTTAGCTTGCTATTGCATTTTACTACTGCTTCACAACGGCATAATCCTGCACCAGCGCCTGAAATGCTGTGCTTTCCTGCATTGGCTGGCCGAAGATATAACCTTGCGCATATTCGCAGCCAAGCTGATAGAGGTCGAGCACATCTGTCTCGGTCTCTGCACCTTCTGCGACCACATGCAGGCCAAGATCATGTGCCATGGCGATAATTGAACGCAATATTACCGGCCGTCCTGCATGGGGTGAGGGCTGGACAAATGACTTGTCGATCTTGAGTGTATCGAAGGGGAATTTCATCAGGTAGGAAAGCGATGAATAGCCGGTGCCAAAGTCATCTAGTGACAGGCCAACCCCGAGCAGTTTTATCCGCCGCAACATCTTGGTCATTGCTTCGGGGTTTTCCATAACCAGAGATTCAGTCAGTTCGAGCTTGAGTGTTCCGGGTAACAATTGAAACTTACTGACCACCATTTTTACATCATTGATTAAATCATGGCGCAACAATTGCCGACTTGAAACATTAACACTGATGAAGACCGGAGCATCGCCAAGCCGCTGTTGCCATTCCGCCAGCGTCTTGGCCGCCGTATTCAACACATGCAGGCCAAGCGGAATTATCAGCCCGGTGCGTTCGGCGATGGGAATAAATTCGATCGGTGAAATAAGCCCGCGTTTTGGGTGCTCCCACCGGATCAGTGCTTCAAACCCTGCAATGGTTTTGGTCTCAAGTGCCATTACCGGCTGATAGACAATCGTGATTTCATTGCGATCAAGAGCCCTGCGCAAATCCGCCTCAAGATGCACAAGTCCGCTATGGTCGGAGCGAAAGGCCGGGCGAAATGGCTCAATGCGGTCGCCGCCATATCGTTTTGCCTGGAACTTGGCAATTTCTGCATCCGCCATCATGTCTTTCGCCCTGGTCTGTTCCCTCGACCAGCTGACGATACCGATTGATGCGGTTAACAATATTTCCTGATCTGAAAAACTGATCGGATTTTTGAGCGCCTGTTGAACACTTTCTGCAAAGACAGCAATTTCATCGGGTTCGGTTTCCGAAACCAGCATTAGCGCAAACTGATCGGCACTCAGTCGAGACAGGCTGTCCATTGGCTTAAGAACATTGGACAACCGCCTGGCAACAGTCAAAAGAATTGAATCGCCCACCGGCAGGCCGAATTGTTCATTGATCTTGGAAAATCCGTCAATATCGATGATTAAAACCGAAGGCCGCATCCGGTCATCATTTTCGGCCAGCCTCATCATGTTTTTTAACCGGTCGATGAACAAAGGACGGTTTGGCAGGCCGGTAAGATTATCGCGCACTGCATCGTGAAGTAAACGTTCCTCTGCATTTTTGCTGTCGGTTACATCCGACAAGGTCCCAACACATCGAAGAACTTCGCCATCCGAACCCAGAACCGGTCGCGCTTTAAGCGAAAACCAGTGATAGTGATTGTCATGTCCGTGGAGCCTGAAATCCTGAGCAATCTGGCCACGCCGGTGCTCAATAACCACATCAAGCGTTGTTTTGAACCGGTCACGGTCTTCCGGGTGTAACAGGGCCAGCCAGTTTCGTGCCGGGCCGTTGAGTTCAGAATTTGAAACACCAAGCAGGGCAGCAGCCTCCGGGCCGGCATAGATATAGTCCCGGTCAACGTTCCAGTCGAAAACAATATCACCGGCACCCGTAAGTGCAAGCGCCTGCCGCTCCACATCGCTCACCAGTCCCTGGGCCAGAGAACCGCCGGCAAATGCGTGCTGCATAATTGTAAATGAAATCAGCAGAACAATAAGCACCAGCCCGCCGCCAAGTGCTGGCTGAATAATATCGTTTTCCAGTTGTCCAGATACAGTCAGCCAGCCGCCAAACAGCCATGGCAGGATCAGCAGCCATGTGGGGATCAGCAGGATTGCCCGGTCGAAGCGTTTGAAACTCAGATAGAGGATCAGCAGGAAGCCGGTCACCGCAGTAATACTGAATGAAATCCGGGCAATGCCTGATGCAATCGGCGGATCAGAAACGGCAACACCAAACAGTACAATCAACCCCAGCAGCCAGATTAAAACGATATAGTTGAACTGGCTGTGCCAGCGGTTCAAATGCAGATAGGCATATAGAAAGACAACAAAACTGGCTGCCAGAAACACCTCGGATCCCGCCCGCCAGGCCTGAATACTGCCAGGCGTCAGGGAGATAATCTTGTTGAGGAAACCAAAATCAACACAGATATAGGCAAGTACCGCCCAGGCCAGCGCAGCAGTTGCCGGGAACATTGCCGAGCCTTTGACCACAAACAGGATTGTTAAAAACACCGCCAGTAGCCCGGATATCCCAAGCACAATCCCACGATAAAGGGTGTAGCTGTTTTCTGTGTCCTTGAATGCAGTCGGTTCCCACAGGGTCAGTTGCGGCAGTCTTGCGGTGTTGAGTTCAGCGGCAAATGTGATGATGGCACCCGGATCAAGCGTCAACAAAAATATGTCGGCCTCGTCGCTCGGCTGCCGGTCGAGGGCAAACCCTTCGCTTGGTGTAATTGATGCAATACGCAATGACCCCAGATCAGGCCACAAGAACCCTGAATTGGACAATCTGAAATGACGCGCCACAATCAGGCGTTCAAGTTGCTCGTCTGAAGTATTGGCAAGTGAAAATACCGCCCAACTCTGATTGGGGTTGTTGTTTTTTGCGCGTACCTCAATGCGGCGCACAATCCCGTCAGCGCCCGCAACAGTCGAAACCTGAAGCCGTGGTCCGACATTTAGATAAAGCTCCACCGTGCTGGTTAAATCGACAGCAACAGTATCCCTTGAAATTTCAACCGGCTCAAGTGCAAGTGCGTAACGTGGTCCCGACAGCAGCACAACTGCCAGGAACACGGGCAACAGGACCAAGAATGAAATATACTTGGCATAATTTTCCTTGGGCATCAGTTGCAAGTCAGGGTTCTTTTCATACGCATGTCAAAATCTGTTTCAATCCATATTCATTGTTGCGGTTTAACACAAGATTGCGGGACGGGAGCACACAACAGATTGTGCTTGAAAACCGGGTAATTTCATGGTCTCGGGTCTTCAGTCAACAGGGAATACAAATGGTGGTCTTGCCATTTTCCATTGATCTTTAAATATTTTCTGACCTTGCCTTCAAATGAGAAGCCGCATTTTTCAAGCAGATTGATGGACGGCCTGTTGGTCGCAATGGCGGCAGCTTCAAGCCGGTGTAGTTTCAACCGGTCAAAGACGTACGGGACAATCAGTCCGACAGCCTGTTTCATGATGCCCTGCCCTGCATGTTCTTTCCCCATCCAATATCCCAAAGTGCAGGATTGTGAAACACCGCGTTTAATATTGGCCAGTGTCAAACCGCCTGCGAGCACCGCGCCCTCGTCTACAAAAATGTAAAAACTGACTGCTTTTCCGCTTTTCAGCTCGGCCTGATATCGCTTCAAACGTTGGCGAAATGAAGATCGTTTATGATCGGCTGTGTTCCAAATCGGTTCCCAGGGTTGTAAAAAGCCGCGGCTGGCCTCGCGCAGAGATACCCATTGATCAAAATCCCCCAACTGCGGCAAGCGCAGAACCAGATTGGGCCCGACAATTTCTCCCGGATCATCATAGGCTGGTTGAAATTTGAGTAACCGCATCACGGTGGCCCCTGTTGATACCCCTATTGTGCGGCAATTTTCGCATTGCTTCCAAGCCGCTCGGCAATTTCCATCTGGCTCATCATATTATTGACAGGACCAATTGCCGCAACTGTCGGATTGGACTCTGAAATCAGCCTGCCTGCAAGTTCTGCAAGGCGGGCCGGTGTTATGGCATTGATCCGTTCGAGCAGTTCCTTGTTGGAAATGGGGCGGCCAAACAGCAATATTTGTCGCGCAATCTGTCCTGCCCGCGAGGCCGGGCTTTCAAGGCTCATCAACAGTCCGGCAGCAATTTGGGCCCGCGCCCGATCGACCTCCTTGATCTTGATGTCGCTGCCGGCCTGCTGCAACTGCTCAAGGATAACCGGTACCAGCTCGCCAAGATCAGCTTCGCCGGTCGCCGCATGAATGCCAAAGATTCCGCTGTCGGAAAAACCCCAGTGGAACGCACTGATTGAATAACAAAGCCCGCGCTTTTCACGAACTTCCTGGAACAATCTGGACGACATGCCACCGCCAAGCACCGTTGCCAGCAGTTGCGAGGCATAGTAATCGCGGACGTGATAGGCGCGGCCCTCAAAACCGATCAGAATTTGCGCTTCCATCAAATCGCGGGTGGCGAGATACTCGCCGCCGGAATAGGTGGCTTTTTTGTGTTCAGGCACCTTGCGGTCTGAAAATGCTGAAAACCGGTCTTCACACAATTTGACGATTTTATCGTGATCGACATTGCCGGCAGCCGACAAAACCATATTCGGGGCCTGATAGTGGTTGGCAAGGTAGGTTTTAAGATGATCGGCAGAAAAGCCTGCAACCGTGTCGGGCGTGCCCAGGATGGAACGGCCAATGGCCTGGTCATGATAGGCCGTTTCCTGAAATCGGTCAAAAACCAGATCTTCCGGGGAATCGAGCGTTGCGCCGATTTCCTGAAGGATGACATGCTGTTCGCGTTTGAGTTCGGCCTCTTCAAACACCGAATTTGTCAGGATATCCGACAATATATCAATCGCCAGCGGCACATCATCTTTCAGTACACGGGCATAAAATGCGGTGGTTTCAATGCTGGTTGCCGCATTGACATCACCGCCGACGCATTCAATTTCCTCGGCTATCTGACGTGCGGTACGGCTGGTTGTGCCCTTGAATGCCATATGTTCCAGAAAATGCGCAACCCCGTGCTCCTTGTCGGTCTCGTTGCGGGCACCGGCCTTGATCCAGACACCAAGTGCTGCACTTTCAAGATGCGGCATAGCCTCGGTAACAATCCGCATTCCGTTGGACAACACTGATACCTCGACCGACATTTACTCAACACCTTTGCCCCAGGGGCAGTTATTTATCTACGTGATTGCCCTTGAACGGGCTTCGATAAGGTTTTCAACAACATCAAGAGAGTTGTCAACAATTTCAAATTTTTCCTCGCG
This sequence comes from Aurantimonadaceae bacterium, assembly GCA_003232595.1. Classification (GTDB taxonomy): domain Bacteria; phylum Pseudomonadota; class Alphaproteobacteria; order Rhizobiales; family Rhizobiaceae; genus SZUA-100. Next base: position 12,649 of record QIIJ01000133.1, read on the forward strand.
GCTCATCAGATTGCCCTGCCACAGTGGCAATGGAGCGACAATACCCAAGGCATCTTTTACCGCATCAGGGAATTTAGCCGGATGGGCAGTGGAAAGCGTGATCATTGGCGACGATGTTTTTTCGCGGCTGCGTGCAACCGAAAGGGCGACAGCAGTATGGGGATCAAGCAGATATCCGGCCTTATTCCAGGTTGATTTGATGGTCGCCCGGCATTGATCTTCATTGCATCGTCCGGCTGAAAAACTATCTCGAATTTTGCTCAGGGCATTGTCTGGAATTGTAAATGCACCAGATTGTGCAAGGCCGTCCATGCTGCGTCTGACTGTATCTGCATCGCGATCACCTGCCTCAAACAACAGCCGTTCGAAATTCGATGACACCTGAATATCCATGCTGGGTGATGTGGTGGGCGAAACGCCGGTCACATTATAGTGTCCTGTTTCAATGGCCCGGGCAAGAATATCATTGCAGTTGGTGGCAATCACCAGATCATCAACCGGCAATCCCATATTCCGCGCACAGAAACCGGCAAATATATCGCCAAAATTGCCGGTTGGTACCGTAAACGTCACTTTCCTGTCCGGCGAACCAAGCGCGCTGGCAGCCACAAAATAATAGACAATTTGAGCCATGATCCGGCCCCAGTTGATCGAATTCACACCGGTAAGCGCCATGCGGTCGCGAAACTTGTGGTCGTTGAACATCGCCTTGACCAACGCCTGACAATCATCAAAATTTCCGCGCACAGCAATTGCATGGACATTGTCATCGCCCACTGTCGTCATCTGTCTTTGTTGCACCGCAGAGACCCTGCCTTCAGGAAACAGAATGAAAATATCGACATTATGCCGACCCCGGAATGCTTCGATTGCCGCCCCGCCCGTATCGCCGGAGGTAGCGCCAACGATCGTTGCCCGCTCTCCTCGTTCCTCAAGCACATGATCGACCATCCTGCCAAGCAACTGCATGGCGACATCCTTAAACGCCATGGTAGGCCCATGGAACAATTCCAGTATCCATTCATTCGACCCGGTCTGAACCGCCGGATGGTGAAATGTTGCATAGGCCTCATCAATCATTTTGTGGAATGCGGCACTGTCGATTTCACCGGCAACAAAGGGGGCAAGGACGGTTTTTGCAATATCTGTGTAGGCCAGACCGGCCATGGACCGAATGATAGATCTATCAATTTTAGGCCAGATTTCCGGCACATAAAGCCCGCCGTCGCGCGCAAGACCCGCAAGCATGGCATCACGAAAGCCCAATTTTGGCGCCTGGCCACGGGTGCTGACAAATTTCATCTGTTTTCTCGGAGCCGGGAAAATTGGTGAAGAATTTGCGGAACCTACTCTCACTTGCCGGTATGGGCAAGGACCAGCCGCAAATTCGCCTCATCTTGTTGCGATACGATCTCGCAATCTTGGTTTTGGCCTGCTATAGAGGCCAAAATCATATCAATATTGCGGGGTAAATTGTGGCTGCTTATTCAAATTCAACGATATTCAATGGATTTGCCATTGGCGCACTGCTGTTCCTTGCCGGGTGTACCACATCCGGTGAAAACGGCGTGCTGAGCAGTGCGGTGCAGCCAGCAGACCAAAACAACCCGGAAAATCCGACCCAGCGCACGGCGCTCGCCAATACCCGCAATGAGCTGACAGATTATTGCCCGCGTACGGTATTACGCGAAGGAACGGGTTCCTATCGTTTGTACAAAAAACGCGCCAGCCGCGAGACTACCGAAGGCCTGCGTTACCAGGCGACAATTCTGAAAGTTGCCCGTGACTGCCAGTATGAGCAGGGGCAATTGAACATGCAGATTGGTGTTTCAGGCCGGGTTATCAACGGGCCTTCTGGTGAATCCGGCTCATTTAAAATGCCGCTCCGTGTGGCTGTAAGGGTCGGCGAGGAATTGGTCTATTCAAAACTGCACCAGCTCGATGGAAACATTCCATCCGGCACCAACAACAACTCTTTTACATTTGTTGACAATCAGGTTTCGATCCCGGCACCCACTTCCAGGAATGTAAGAATATTTGTCGGTTTCGACGAAGGCCCCTATAAAACGCCTTAGATTGTTTCGGGCTTTGTTGTGGCCGGTCAAGGCCGACAGGTTCGGCCCGGTGCCCGTGCACCGCGCCCGCGCAGGCCTGAGCGAAGCGAAAAATAGCCGCGAGCAAATACAAATCTTAACAATACGTGCCCTACTGCTCTTGCGCCGTCCACTCGACTATTTTGGCCAGATCGCCGGTTGGTTCAGGCTTGATCAGCGGTAATTCACCGATGAGCACATTGCCGCTGACGCCGTCGACAGTAATCTTCTCTCCCGCTTCAATCGAGCGTCCAAGTGAGGTCATATTGCCGTTATTGTAATCGACCCGCAGCCGCATGGCACCGCAGACGCAGGGTTTTCCCATGCTGCGGGCAACCACGGCCGCATGGCTGGTCATGCCACCACCCGAGGTGAGAATTGCTTCGGCTGCGTCCATGCCGGCAACATCGTGCGGGCTGGTTTCCTTGCGCACCAGGATCACATTGCGCCCTTCAGCCTTGGCAGCAACCGCGGCATCGGAACTGAACACAATGGCACCGCTTGCAGCGCCGGGCGAGGCAGGCAGCCCCTTGGTGAAAACATCCTGTTTTACCGAAGGGTCGATTATCCTCGTGACCATCCGCGCAAGGGCCGCCGGTTCAATACGGCGAACGGCTTCCTTGCGGCTGATCATGCCTTCTTCAACCATCTCGGTTGCAATACGCAGGGCAGCCCTGGCGGTGCGCTTGCCTTTGCGGGTCTGCAGCAGCCACAAATTGCCGTTATCGATGGTAAATTCCACATCCTGCATGTCGAGATAGTGTTGTTCGAGCCGCCCAAGGATTGCGACAAATTCTTCAAACACCTCCGGTAGCAGTTTCTCCAGCGAAACATCATCAGAACCCGCTGCAATGCGCCCGCGCTCGGTTAAAAAGCAGGGCGTGCGAATACCCGCAACCACATCTTCACCCTGGGCATTGGGAAGGTATTCGCCAAAGATCAGCTTTTCTCCGGTCGACGGGTTGCGTGTGAAAGCAACACCGGCAGCAGAATTTTCACCGCTGTTGCCAAACACCATGGCCTGAATATTGACCGCGGTACCCTCATCTTTTGATATGTTGTGCAGATTACGATAAGTGACGGCACGCGGGCTCATCCAGGAATTCAAAACCGCGTCAACCGCCTGCCATAATTGCTCACGCGGCTCCTGCGGAAAACTTTCCCCCGTTTCGTTTCTGATAATCTGCTGATAGATGGCAATGGCCGCCTGCCAGTTATCGGCGCTCAGTTCAAGATCAAATTCAGCGCCGCAACTGGCCCGCAGGTCGTCCAGAGCCTCCTCCAGCAACACCGGGTCAACACCCATTACCACAGTTGCAAACATCTGCACAAAACGGCGATAGGTGTCATAGGCAAAACGTTTGTCGCCGGTTTCGCCTGCAAGTGCTTCAACGGTTTGGTCGTTAAGTCCGAGATTAAGAACCGTATCCATCATGCCAGGCATTGATGTACGCGAACCTGACCGTACCGATAACAGCAGCGGCTTTTGATAGTCGCCATATTTTTTACCAGTAATTTCAGCGATTTCATCAAGTGCCGCATCAACCTGCTCAATCAGCGTTGCCGGAAAGGATGATTGCTGGTTGAGGTAGTGGGCGCAAAACCCGGTCGAAATGGTGAAACCCGGTGGCACAGCGAGTCCGATATTGCACATTTCGGCAAGCCCTGCGCCCTTGCCGCCGAGCAGTTCCTTCATATCGGCGGAACCTTCTGCCTTGCCGTTACCGAACGAATATACCCATTTGGTCATGAATGCCACGCCGAGCTACACATATTGCCAGTTTCTCGCGCACGATTTATCACATGCGCTGAAAATAACCATACGTCTTTTGTCTGTGTAACTGGTTAAGAGTGCGAAGGGTGTTCAGCCCGATTCGCGAAATCTTTCTGCCGTTTCAAGATCAACTGAAACCAGCTGGCTGACACCGCGTTCCGCCATGGTGACGCCGAATAGTCGGTTCATCCGCGCCATTGTAATCGGATTGTGGGTAATAATCATGAAGCGGGTCTGGGTGGAGTCGGACATTTCATCCATCAGATTGCAGAATCGCTCGACATTGTGATCATCAAGCGGCGCGTCAACTTCGTCCAGCACACAAATCGGGGCAGGATTGGTCAGGAATACGGCAAAGATCAGCGCAAGGGCCGTCAGTGCCTGCTCGCCACCGGACAAAAGGGTCATTGTCTGCGGTTTTTTGCCAGGTGGACGGGCAATAATTTCAAGCCCCGCATCGAGCGGGTCGTCGGATTCGACCAGTTGCAACTCCGCTGTGCCACCACCAAACAGATGAGTAAACAGCCGCTGAAATTGTTCGTTGACGGCCTCAAAAGCGGCTAGAAGCCGTTCCCGGCCCTCTGAGTTCAGGCTTTGAATGCCCTGGCGAAGGCGTCGGATGGCTTCGGTCAGGTCTTCGCTCTCGCTAATCAGCGTATCGCGCTGTTCGGCAATTTCAGTCTGCTCGATTTCAGCACGCAGGTTAACCGCACCAAGCCGTTCGCGCTCGGCCTTGTACCGCTCCAGCTTGCGTTCAATTACGTCGATTTCAGGCAGGCTGGCGTCCTCGTCAAGCCCGGCAATTACATTGACCTTGTGCGGCTCGCATTCGAGTTCCTCACGGATACGGCTCTCGATTTCATCACCTCGCTCGCGGGCAGCGCCAAGGCGTTCTTCCGCGCGCGCGCTGGTTTCACGGGTTTCAGAAAGCACCGTAAGTGCAACCACCGCAGCCCGATCAGCCTTTGTCAGCTCCGCCTCGGTGATTGCAAGCTGGCCAGCAGCATCCTTGCGCAAGGTCTCGGCCTCTGCAATTTGCGTATTTAAGGCTCCGCGGCGTTCTTCAAGTGCCGAAGGTGCGTCATTCAGCGCCTTGCGCTCACGTTGGGACTCTTCCTGGCGCTCGCGAAGGATCGCAATCTGCTTTTCTGCGTTGGATGCACGGTCAATCCACGATTTGCGTTCCCGCTCAATAGCTTCAAGCCTCTGGCCGCGAAGGGATTTTTCGCGCGATAAGCCATCATAGGTGGCTCTTGCCTCGGCAAAAGCCGCCCGGTCGGTTGATACTTCGAGGCGCAGATTTGCAAGTCTTTCCTCAAGTGCGGAAACATCGGGTGTGACGGCAAGCGAGGCCACTGCCTCCAGGTGCAATCCATCGGCTTCTTCACCTTTGCCTCCTCCAGCGCAGAGCGACGGTTGGATAAATCACTGACAGCCCGTTCAGCCTTGATCAGTTCACTGCGCGCCTCACTAAGCTGCTGTTGAATGTCTCGGGCTTTTTCACGCGCAACACGTTCCTGTTCCACATCGCGGGAAAGTAATTCCTTGGCCTTTTGTTCAGCTGTTTCCGCCTCTCGCAGTTGGCGATTTGCCTCAATTGCAGCCTGATCAAGCTCTGCCAGCCGGTTTTTCTGGGCAAGACGCTGGGCAGCAGGTGTCGGAGCCTC
>QIIJ01000339.1 GCA_003232595.1 Aurantimonadaceae bacterium
ATATCGCTAACCCCGCTGGTTGATGTGATCTTCCTGCTGCTGATATTCTTTATGTTAACATCACAGATTGCGCCATTTTCGCTGATTTCTCTTAGCGGTACCAAATCTGAGACCTTTACTGCAGATACTCTATCCCTGCCGGCGAAACAACTTCCCAAACAAACCTCGGCAGGCGCGTTGATTACTGTTTTGAACGCTGGCATTGCCATCAACGGGCGCAGGGTCCCGATTGAAAATATTGACGTGGAATTGACCGCCCTTCGTGACAATGGCATTAAGACAGCAATAATTTCGCCACGCTCGTCTGCCACTGTGCAGGACCTGATTACGGTACTTGAAGCCGTTAAAAAAGCGGCGTTTTCATCTGTTACCATCCGTAAATCAGGATAGACATATGCGTGCCCCGGATAATTCAGGAGGTCAAAGAGGCGATGCTTGAAACTGCTCTGGCAGCAAGAAAAAAAACACCGGCTGCGGATTTCTCGCTGGCCATCATCAATGTGGTGTTTCTGCTATTGTTTTTTTTCCTTCTGGCCGGCAGTGTTGTTCAACGTGCTGAATTGGAGATTGCCCCGCCATTTACAAAAAACCTGCCGCTTGAACGATTGCCGCGCCCGTTGATTGCGGTATCAGCGGAAAATGTCCTTTATCTCGATGGTGTTGAGACAACGCTTGAAGAGTTGCAAAGCAGAATTGACAATCAGAATCCGACTGCAACTGATACATTTTCAGAACTCTATATTCTGGCTGAGGGCTCCCTCGCCGCCAAACAGTTTCTGATCACTGTCGATGCCCTGCGGCAGAACGGACTGCCAATCCGTATTGTTACAATACGAGACCGAAAGACCGGGCAATGAATATATTTGGCGACAAATCCAACTGGCTTGCCTCGACACTGATTGCGCTCGGTCTGCATGGCGGGGCAATGTTTTTGATCGTTGGCCAGATGAAGGCAAATGTTCCAGAAAGGCGGGAAACCGAAATTTCAATCCTTACTCTGCCATCCCAATCTGTCCGCACCCCGCAAACAGTTTCAAGATTGCAGTCCTCCGACCCGGAAATCGCCAATCAAAGCGAGGCAAACGACATCAGCGTGTTTGAAAAACTTTTGCCCGACAAAACAAAGGCAGAGACATTGTCAACCATCAATGAAGCGCAAATTGCATCGATTGCAACTGCGGATCAGGTGGCTGCTTTGGTGGACACGGTCGCGGAGCGAAGTGAACCATTCGACAATCAGGCAGATAGCCTGACACCGGCGCAACAACTGGAACAGGTGGAAAAAACCATCCCGGAAAATGCTCCACAAATTCCGGCTGATGCAGAAAGTGTAGCCTCCACCCAAACGTCTCAACCTGTAGACCAGATCGAAACAGTGGCAACCGGATCAGTCGATAACAATAGCAAAACAATAGCACCGTCACAAATACCGACACAGGCGGATACCGTCAGTCCCCAGGTGACGAACGTGGTTGATGCACCCGCTTTCAGCCTGGCTGAAATAATAAACCCACCTGATGAAGCTATCGCCAGTTCCAATGACTATTCGCGAAATACCGCTGCAACTGCCCAATATACTGGTACTGAGGAAGTCGCCCGCAATACCGCCGAGGCAGTTGCAGATCAGGCAGCACAGACTGCTGCAATGAAAACTGCGGCAACCAGTATCGCGCCGACAAGTTTGGAAATGCAACGGCAGTCCCGGCAACAGTTTGAAATTCTCGCGAATGCACCTACGACTGCAAGTAAAGTCCAGCTCAGCACCCCTGCCCGGCCTGCAAGAATTATTGCTTCGCCACGTCAAAGTGTGAATTTATCCGCATCCAGGGCAGCATTGGGCACCCCGGTAAAAACCCCAACAGTTCAACGGACCCGCCAAACGCCACTGCGGACCCGGCCTACTGTTGTTCGCCAACCGGCAAGAACAGAAGGAGCCAGGCCGGTGCGCCCGACAGTCGTGGCTGAAATCAGGCGGCCCCGAACGACGATAACCACCCGCTCGCAGAACAATGTCGCAAGAAAACCGACAATTACACAAGAGCGTATCGCGCTATTACCAAAACTCGAAAATTTGGTTCCTGAAATTGAAAGGTCGCGTCCTCCAACCCGGGAGGAACGACTTGGCAAGGTGCGAAATTTTCTGATCGGACAAGATGTTGGCAATTGTTTTGTCGCCCTGCCGTCGACGATCGACAATCAGCAGGTGGGCATATACGGATTTGGCCGGTCAAAGCGCTTCTGGCCAGGATTTCTGAAGCGGTTGAGTCAAAAAACCAATATTGAAATTCCTGCCAAGCTTGCCACGATAACCGATGCCCAATGCCTGGTTGCGAGCTTTACCAAGCAAGCAAGCACCTACCCGAATTTCTCTGTGTCTATTGCTCTGGAACAGGAAACCATAATCAGCGGTGATTTTCTTGAAGGCCAGATAAACAATGTCAATAACAGGTTTCTCAATCTCATACTGGTTGATGACGAAGGAATTGCACAGCGGTTGAATGCCTATCTTTTTAATAAATCGGGTGCACCGCGTTTCAGCCTTCCGGTAACCAGTACCAGCGGACCGATAGCAACAGCACAATTGCTGATCGCAATTGTAACCGATGAAGAATTGCAAAGTACTGCCTTTTACGAGCCACTGCCAGTCACCGAGCTTCTATTTGATGTGGAGCAGGAATTACGCGATAAGGGACTTGGCGTGGATCTGGCAATTACCGCATTTACGGTGAAGTAAACCTCACCCGCCAAGTTTAAAATATTTGACGACCGCGCCAACTTCCAACTCTCCCGCGTCAATTGACTTCAAAATTCGTCCCAGCAGTGCCGAGGCCAGTTCGGGTTCTGCCTTGCGAATTGTCGTAATCCCTTCCCTGCTCGAAAGCGCCAATATCAATTGTGGCAGGGGGTCGCGGGTCTCCAGATCAACCAGTTTGATATTGAATGAGGCTGTGCTGTCTTCTTTCTTGAGGAACCCCTCAAGGTTATAGATCACACCTTCATTGTCAATCAGGACAAGGCTCACGCTGCCATTTTCAATTTTTTCCAGTTCACCGCTTAACGACTGGCCGCTTTTGACATTGGAGCTACTCAGCTCAAGTGTCGGTTTTGTCATTGCGCTGGTGCGGATTGCCTGCAAAAACTCGGCAACCGCGCATTGGTTCTTGTCTATTAAACGGGCCTGAATTTCTGGAGTAATTCCGTGTGCTGCCGTAAAATCAGCTTCCAGTTTTTCCATCGCAACCACGGACGTGGAAAACCCTTCAATCTGCATGGAGTTTTCTGAGACCGCCATTGGTGATGCGTAGAAACAAGCGCCGCCATTGTAGTTTTTCAGCCAGTCAACCATTGCCGCCGCCTGGTCTAAAGGCTTTGTGACCTGATCCTCTTTCGGTGGTGGTTTGGGCTGCGCTTTTGCATCCCGATCTTTCGGCTGCAAATTTGTCGGAGAAAGCGTCGCTGTATTATCCTGTCCGCCGACCGGGGCACCAATACCCAATATTCCGTCAAGGCCGCCTGTGTAATATGCGGCCCCGCCCCCGGCGACCAGCAATGCAATCAACAGCCCAGCCACCAATCCGCCGCGTGATTTTTTTGGTTGCGACATAACCGGACCTGCAGCAGCAGGCGGCAACGGTGGTGACGGCGGCGAGTAATGTGGAACAAAACTCGGTTCGGGTGCCAGCGACGGCTGACCGCCAGCGCCGGTTTCATATGGATTTACGCCGGGTTGAGGCGGCAGGTTTCCTGATGCAGGGCCGACGGGTGGCATGCTTGCCAGCGGCACACTAACAGGCGGCGAACTTCCCGGTGGCAAGCCAGAAGGTGAGGCGCTTGAAGACGGTATACCAGTCGGTGGTGCACTGGCCGGTGGCAAACTGGCCGGCGGCAAGCTGGCTGTCGGAGGGATTGAAACCAGGGGAACTGATGCCGGTGCAATGACCGTTTCCTGATGCGGGCTGGCAGCCTGCCAGGAACTGCCGATCTGGGTTGGCTCAGTTACCTGGGATGTCTCTTTTGGAAAAAGCCATTCTTCGATATCGACCATTTTATCTGGCCGGTCAGCCGGGTCCGGCTGCAACATTGCCTCCACAATCGGGCGTATGGCAGGGTCGATTTTTGATATGTCAGGCACCACCCGGCGTTTTTCGATAACTTCGACCTGGGAGCCACTCATGTCGAGGGTTTCACCCAAAATGGAGGCGGCGGCAACCAGCCCCAGACTGTAGATATCAGAACGTTCGGTCACATTGCCTTCAAACAGGCCAAGTTGTTCTGGTGAAACAAAGTTGTATTTACCGGCAAATTTCCCACCAAGCAGTGTCCCGCCGCCAACACCTGAAGATTTAGCAATCCCGAAATCAATAATCTTGGGTTTCTGTTTGCCCTTGTGTTCGACGAGGATGATGTTGTCAGGGGATATATCTCTGTGAATAATGCCTGCATCATGGGCGGCCTGCATGCCGGAGGCAATTCCAGCCACCATTTTTTTGGCATCCTTTAATTCCATCGGACCTTCATTAATCCGATCTGCCAGAGACTGGCCATCAACATATTCCATAGCCAGATAGGGTCTGCCGACACCAGGATCGATGGTGAACACGTGATATCTGACAATGGCGTCATGGGCCAGATGGTTGAGAACGGATGCCTCTTTGCGAAACAGTGCAAGGATCGTTTCATCCTTGGCAAATTCCGGTAGCACAATCTTGATCGCCACTACATCGCCGGTCTGTATATTGTGGCCACGATAAACCTCGCCCATGCCCCCCATGGCTATGCGCTCATCGATCTCATAAATACCGTTAAGCTGGGTACCGGCAGGTACGCCATCGGCTGTATCGATATAGGTGTTTTCGTCAGAAGGCATTTTTTAAGCCTATTCCTTTCTGATGCCGATTTGTGCAGTGCCGGAAGCTTTGTGGCATTTGACAACAACGATGGTAACATTGTCGGTCCCACCCCGGGTCAATGTCATGTCCATCAGCATATCGCAGCTGACCTGAGGATGACGCCCGTCGATGGCTTCAAGTACTTCGTGATCTTCCACATGGGCAGTCAGCCCATCGCTGCAAATGACGAATGTGTCGCCCGGTTCAATCTGCCCCTGTTCCACATCAAGTTGCGGCTCTTCGGTAACACCGATCGCACGGGTAATAACGTTTTTACGAGGCCAGTTTTCAGCCTCCTCTTCGGTAATCAGGCCCCGGTCAAATAATTCCTGAACTTCCGTGTGATCGCGTGAAATCTGGATGAGCTTTCCACGTCGTACCAGATAAACCCGGCTGTCACCGGACCACACACAGGCGTAATGCTGCCCAAATGTTAACAGTGAGGCCAGGGTTGAGCCGATCGTACCGCCATTTCTTTGCCTGGCAATGTCCTGAATCTCACTGTTTGCCTGGGTGACCCTGTCCTCAAACCGCGCCAGCAAATCCCTTGCGGACACAGGCGAGCCGATTGATTCTGCATGGGCAACAATGCTGGCACTTGCGATTTCTCCGGCATCGTGCCCTCCCATTCCATCGGCCACCAGCCAAACGCCGCTTTCTTCGTCCACAAAAAAACGATCCTCGTTCAATTCGCGCACACAACCGGTATCGCTGGCTGTGCAATAGTCAAATCTAAAATCCTGTTCACTCATCAGTAGTCAAAAATGCGATTAGCATCGCACCCTCTCCCTTCAATTCCTGACCCGGTATCTGTTTGGCAAATTACTGTCCCTTACACAAGCGCCTAAAATAGTCGCCGTAAATTCAATCCACCCTACCGGTTATCATGTTGGTAAATAAGTATGGATCCGGCAATCCATTCCTGGAAAAGATCATGGGTCCGAATTCATTGCCGCCATTTGTCCACCAGAACGAGCGACCATTGCAGGCAGCACGATAATCCGCATCAGCGATATTGCTCATGATGTCCTCAACCGGTGGAGAATCGGAACGCCACAAATTTATCTGTTTGATCGACTGAAATCCGAATTTTCCATCTTCGGTATCCTCGTTTGGCTGTGAAAGTCCCATGGTGAGAGATTTAGCATCGATCACGGCCTCACTTTCAAGTGTTTGCAGCAGGCGGGCATCAAGTTCGCCATACCACTCATCATCATAGACAAATGTCGGGGGCAGCAGGCCGTTGCCACTGTCATCATGATAAATCAGGGTCAGGGGAAAGAACCTGCCGACCTGATCCACCGACGGCATGATTGCGCCCGTACAATCAACGCCAAAAACGTCCCTGCCGCCCCAAAAACGCCAGATCGGGGCGATCAGGTAGATATCCTGCCACTCGCGGCCCAATTCATTGCGACTTGCCGCGACCGCCGATTGAAGCCAGTTTTCCAGCGGTTCAAGGATATTGCGCGGAATATCGAATGCAACAAAATCTCGCTTCTGCGGCAGTTTTCCAAATATCCCAAATCCCATTTTTTACAATCCCGTCGGACATCTGAAGCTGTTGAGCGCACGAAGGGAGAACGGGTTGGACAGGGAGCCTACCTGAATTATGTAGGACACTTCGCGGCCGCCGATAACAAACCGGGCATTAAGGTTATCGCCCTTTCGCGAAACGTTGCCCTGACGCAACAGCCGCATAAGTCCCCACGGACCGGAATTTGTAATCTGCGATTTCCTGCCGGTCAATTCCGGTACCAGCGAAATGCTGGCAGAACCGGAGCTGCCGCTGGCAGGCCATGTGAATGTTTGCGGTGAATTTCCGACTTTGCGGGATTCAATAATCGTTCCATTGATATTGAACAGGCCCATTTCAGCTTCACCTGAAATTGTGTTGGGTGTAACCGTCAATTGAATGCCCGGCGCGGAACCACCAGTTGGAAAAAAAGCTTCGCGAATTTCTGCAGCCCGTTGGAAATCCCGTATTGTGGATTTGGACAATTCGCGACCCAGTCTTGTATCCGCCTTCCATTTCCAGGTTTTGCCGCTGATATCTGCCATTGATGCCAGATTTTGCGCAAAAAACCGGTCAAGCACACCGTTGGGAGCAAACAGTCTGGAAAAATCGCTCATTGGTACATCGCGTCCACTTTTACGGGCGAAGGGATAGCGATTGGAAATTACCTGTTTGCAGGTTCGCGTAACCGTGCTTGCCAGCATCTGGTTAAGTTGAGCAATAGAGGAACCTGCAGCATCTCCCTCAAAATCATCAACAGCGCCCTGAACCATTCTGGCCAAGGGACGCGGTAACCGCGAGGCATTGGCTCTCAGATTGACCACCTGGACCTGCATGTTCTGGGTTGCCCGTTGGGCCTGGGAAGGATTGACCACTGACAACACCAGGTTCTGGTAAACTTCATAGAAGTTCTGCACAAGCACATCAATAGGCCGCCTGCCCGCCTCCCCGTCAACCAGTGTGTGGTATGGTTTGAAATAGGCTTCAATATTCGCGCCAGGAATGACCCTCTTTCCAGATCCGCCACCGCCACCGCCAAAGGCGCCCGCACGTCGCTGGGACTTTGAATTTCTAATAGCCAGATCGATGCCGATACGGGCAAGACCTTTCGCCCGGTCACGGACTCGCTTGGCGGCAATTTCTGCCACTTCTCCACCAATTCCACTTTCGCCACCAGATGTAATATTGTTGAGAATATCGGCTGAATCTTCACCAGCATCCCGTGTCAGAGCGGTTTCATCTTTGATCGATTCATAAAGCTGCTTGATTGGTGATGTCGGAGCGGATGCCGCAGAAAGCGCGACATATTGTGGCTTGTCGCCGGACATTGGTTTGAATTTAATATTATTGAGGACTTTTTCCCACTCGGCTATGAACTCCTTGCGATATTTTGACAGCATTGCCGGTCCAAGGCGACCAAACTGGTCTTCTACAGCACTTTGCTCTCCCAATTCACCCATTACCCATTGTTCCGACAAGAGTTTCCCCGCAACGGCGCTTAGTTGGGTCAGGAAAAAATTATGAAAACCATTGTAGGTGAAGAGACCGGGAACGGCCAGCTCCTCTATGTCAGTACCGTCCACCGTTTCAAAAACAAGGGCCGTGTCAGCACCACCTCTGGTTACCACATTCCAGTCTTCAAGTTCAGCTGAAAAGGCGATCGACTTAACCAAAGCAAAGGCCCGGTCTGCAATATTCATACGCACCAGAGCGCGCTGGGCATTTTCTACCAAAGGCCCGTTAAGCTCAAAACTCGGTCGTCGGGCCACATCCAATTCAAGCATGGCTCGCAGATGTTTTTCAAGCTCCTGGCGGCCATTGCGATTGTTGGGGCCAGGGTACAGATCCTGCTCCCAGTCCTGACGCATCCAGGCAACAATCAATTCTTTGTCGACCTTTGGTGCCTTGCCACCAAGCATAAGATAAACCTTGAGTGCTTCGTAAACAACAATGGGATCATTGAGACTGGCTTCGATCTGGCGCTCAAGTCGCAAAATCAGCCTGGAACGAAACGCCCGTTCCAGCGCATCACGGTAACTGGCCTTTGACGCCGCTATGAGCTCCTGGCGCTGGCTCAGGCCAAAAGTTTCGTCCATCGGCGTTTCAGCATTGCGGTTTTCGTAACCGGTTGGCATATTGCGCAATTTGTGCAGCAGATCGAGCACATTGTGCAAATCAACATCGGAAATCGTATCGGATTTCAGCATCGGGTCGGCAATGACCCGATATTCGGCAACCGCATCCTCGGTTGCTGTTATCAATGCCCGGTTCTGGGCGTAACTCCAGCCCCAAATCCCGAGCATCGCCATACTGGCGACAGAAATCAACCCCAGGGCACCGTACCACAAAACAGCCGCCCGACGTACCGCCGACATGTCGCGGGTTACCCACCCGGCCTCGGCAAAAATCACTTTTTTGAGCAGGTCATGGAGGAAATAACTTTTGCCCTGCCCTGAAAGGTGCCGGCTAACTCCGGATTCCCCGAAACTGCGGTCCATTGCACCCAGCACCTGGTCAATTGGCGTTCCTTCCTGTGTGCCGGAAGAGAAATAAATGCCGCGCAAATTGGCATTGGCCTTGTAGCGGGTTGGCTCAAATATCCGCATCAGGAATTGCGATACCGGTTCGCGCAGACTGGCAAACTGGGCTGGAAATCCGAATATACTGATCCTCGATATCGGGTCCGCTTCCTCCTGGAGACGATCCGGCAGTTCCTCGGTCAACCGCTTGACCAGATCATCAAATTCAACTGGTACTTCGCCCACCAGATTTTGTTTTCGATTTTCGGTCTGAAACGTCGCTCCCCATACCTTGCGACGTCGGCTTTCGGTAAAATTACCGAAATATTCGCTGAATCCGGCGATAAGATCAGCCTTGGTAAAGAGCGCATAGACCGGAAACTCAATCTTCAGCTCATCATGGAATTCAAGCAGCCGTTTGCGAATGGCACTGGCATGGGCATCGAGTTCCTGACCATCGAGCGTCATTATATCTTCAAGGCTTATCGCAACTATGACGCCGTTGATGGGCTGTTTCGGGCGATGGGTTTTCAGCAGGGATAAAAATGCGGTCCAGCTCTTTTTGTCCGATTCTTCATCTGAATCCTGAGTCGTATATCGACCTGCAGTATCGATTAAAACTGCATCCTCGGTAAACCACCAATCGCAATAACGGGTACCGCCAACACCGGCAATCGATGAGGCGGCGGAGTCTCTGCTCAAGGGAAATTTAAGGCCGGAATTTACCAGTGCCGTGGTTTTGCCGGCTCCCGGCGGGCCAACAATCACATACCATGGCAGATCATAAAGATAGGCCCGTTTTCCGCTGGACTGTTTGAGTGTTTCGATGGCTTCTGCCATGCGTTCGGCAAGAAGTTCTCCGTCGCCATCGTCTTCTTCACTTTCTGCTAGTGCGCTTTCAAGTGCCTTTTCAGCCTTGCGCCGTTTCCAGAACTTGTAGCTGTAAATGCCGATAACCAGGGAAAAGACAAAGAAAATTATTAAAACTCTCGTCCAGAACCCGGCCAGTGGCCGGGCATCACCAAAGCCCAGCAGCGGCCCAGCGAACCAGACTACTGCAGCAAATGCCAGCAATCCCAGAACTACAGAAATTCGGACGAGCCATTTTTTCATGTTTATTCAGAACTCTTCGCAGGCAAAAGCGGGATTTGAGCTGAATCCAGCGCTTCTTCCCGTGTGATCAGAATTTCAACCCGACGGTTTTTCGCCCTCCCTTTGCGGGTTTTGTTGGTTGCAATTGGCTCCGTTGCCCCCTTGCCTTCGACAACCATTCGGGAGGGTTCGCTCAGTTTTTCACCGACTATGTCGGCAACCCCTTTTGCCCGAGCCACGGACAAATCAAAATTTGACTTCCACCGACCGGTTGGTCTTGGTTTAATGCCATCGGTATGGCCAAATATAAATATCGGACCTGGTTCAGAATCAAGCGCTTCGGCAATACGTGTTGCCACATCACCAAATTCCTTTTTCACATCTGCATTACCTGATGCAAAAAGTATCAGATTACTGACGCCAATGACAATTTGCTCACCCAGCGGGTCAACAGCGATTGTCCCACCATCGATTTCCGGTTTCAGGGCTTTGCGAATTCGCTGCAGCTGGCTGGTATTAGTGGGAATAATGTCCGGTAACGGCGCAAATGCGGCCCGCTCAATTGTTATCGATTCCCGTGGATGGAGGTCAACCAGGGTACTGGCAATGGCGTCCGCATTGTTGCCAAGCAAAAAACGCAGCAGAATGAAGACACCAAGCAGGATGACGGAGGCGAAGCTTGCGATTGCCCAAAGGGGAATGCGGGAACCAAATTCGCGGATCTTTACATTCATGCCACGCCAGCGCGGGGAAATATCATCATCGCTGCGCGCTTTGAGATGACGCAGGGTTTCATAAACATCGCGGCGAATGCGCTGCAATTCAATATCACCGCCGGCGGCACCACGATACTGACCTTCGAAACCCAGCGACAGGCATGCATGCATCATTTCAAGTAAATTATAATGCGGTGCGGGATTTGCCAGAACCTTGTTCAATTCCTCGAAAAATCCCACGCCGGACGTGCGCACCTGAAAAAACTGCGCCAGCATGCTGTATTGCATCCATACATGGCGGTCGGTGCCGGGAAGATTTTGCACGATGTCATCGGCTGTCGCACACAATATATATTTGGCAACAAGTGCGTCCTCTTTACTGACACCAATATCGAGTGCTTTTCTTTCAAATTCAGTGATCGAACTGGCCACATGGGTCATAAGCGGCATAGCCTGCATTTCGACAATCAACAGCCGCAGGCGGCCGAGCAGGATCAGCAAGGATGCAGCGGCGGCCGTCATCGGGTTTGCCGATGGAATATCTGCACCATCGCTGGCATTCAGTGCCACTTCAAGCGGGATTTTGTTGGCAGGTTCAGGTATTGGCTGATTGTCGGTTTCCAACACGTCGGGAAAGGCGGGTTGTCCTGCACTGGCACCTGCCATCCATGCATCAGAGCCGGGATGTTGGACGCCGTGTCCTCCGGGAATAATCTGGCCGGGCGGCGCAGGCGCTGCCGGTTGCGGCATCGGATGGGGAACAGGCGCTGCGCGCGGCGGTGGTATTGGCTGGGCAGGTCTTGCCGGTGTTGGCGGCGAGGCCGGACGAGGTGCACCACCGGGCCTCGGCCGGATGACCGTGCGCCCGCCTGCTCCAAATGGATCGTCCTTGTCGCTCATCTGCGGTCTTCCATGATTGCCCACAGGTCCAGTTGCAATTCCGGCCAGTCACCGGCGAAATGCAGCCCTATACTAGCCGCTACGCTGAATTCTGGCCACAGGGCGGATGATTTATCGAGATAGAAATACACGTGGTCTGTAATCGCTCTGATCTGGCGCGGCGGTGTCGGCATGTGAACCAGTTCAATACCCGGCAAATGGGTCTGAACTATTTCGTTCATCTTGTTGTTGGGGCCAACCTTGCAAAGCGCTGGAAATTGCTGCTGAATCTGGGTCAGTGGTTTGCTGGCGGATACCTCGATCACAAAGGTTGCATGCTGGAATAATGAGCGGTCAGTGACCGCTGCAAGATAGGCATTGGCTGCCCGCTCCACCAGATCCAGCCGGATTGCACGGCCCACATCGAGGCTCAGCAACCGCTGAATATCGCTCAGGACAGGCTCGAATATCTCATCGAGTGAATCCTGATCATAGGACTTGTAGTCCGGAGCAAGCCGTTTCGGCGAGAAAGTCCACAACTCCCCTGAAATCCGCAACAGCTCTTTATACAATTCCACGGGATGAACATATTTGGAATCACGCAAATGCTTCAAGATATTGATTTCCCTGTTCAACATCTGGAGCATGAAATAGTCGAATGTTTGCAGACCACCGCCAGAACTTGGGTCTGCCGCATAACGGGCAAGGGTCTCAAGTTTGGTATCGATCCAGCCAATGACCCTTTCCAGCCAGCCATTAACCACAGGATGGGCGTGGCAAACGACCACCGGCGGAGCGAATGTTTCATCAAGCAAAATGGTTTTGTCTCGAACTTCAAGAATGCGCGCAACCTTGAGGCAATGAAATCCTGGCTTGGGGGATTTGCGGATTTCGAAAGATATTCGTGGATGTGCGACTTCCACTTCCTCCTCCACATGCATGTTGGACGAGGAATCAACCAGGGTTTCCAGATCCATTGTATAGCGGCTGCCGCTGGTTGCTTCCTGCATATCAACTTCACGACCATTGACAGTGGCCATCGGCATAACCAGCCATATCAGTTGCTTGTTGGCATTATCCGGCACATCAATCGGGGTTGGGAGCGGACTGGTACCGGGCATGTCAAATGGTGTGCCATCCTGGAATACACCACTACACTGGCGCAGGCCAAACTTGTTCTGCTGGGCCATGTCGCGGTCGATCTCAAGATTAAAATAACCCCAGGGATACGGGCTTATGTGCCGGACCCTGGTTTCCAACAGGTTTTCCAGATAGCGATCATTTTGCTGTAGATGGTGTTGCCTTAAGAACAGGCCTTCAGACCAGGCAACCTTGCTGTACCACGACATGAATGAATTGGCTCCTCCCGGCGTATAATTGCGACGATCCACCTATCCTACAGGAACGTCGCATCGCCAAACTATGCAATATATCACTTTGGTAGGGGATTTAGAGTATAAAGTCACCTTTAAATATAAAGATTGGCAATTTGGGTTGATCAATTCAATTTGTGCAAGGTCATGAAAATATTCGTATTTTCACCACCGACATTTCACCACCGACACACCCATTTCACCAAGCCCGGGCACGAGGAATGATCAACTGAATTTTGGTCAGACTTCGGCCATGACCAGCCGCTCCAGGGTTTTAACACCGATCATGCCGCCAATCACGATGAAAATGAATGTGATCATTGAGCCGACAGCCAGGGTGGAAAATCCGGTCAGTGCCTGACCAATGGTGCAGCC
>QIIJ01000301.1 GCA_003232595.1 Aurantimonadaceae bacterium
GCATTTCCCTGATCCGCGGCCAGCATAAACCAGTTTAGAGCGGCATTTTCATCCTTGGGCCCTCCTTTACCGATTGCCATCCAGATACCGAGTTCAACCTGGGCCGAATTAAATCCGTTTATGGCTGCAAGTGTCATCCATTTTCGCGCCCTTGTTATATCTGTAAACGGTACACCGTTTCCCAAAGCGTGTATCTGCGCCATGGCGTATTGAGCGTCGGACAATCCGTTTTCAGCTGCCTTGCGATAATATGGCAGTGCTTCAGCAAAACTGCTGTAGACCGGCCTTGCGGCGACAATCATCTGGGCAAAATTGAATTGCGCTTTGCTGTGGCCGGCATCAGCAGCTTTTTTCATAAACATCCGGGCGCGTTCCTTATCGAGCGGTACAGCTATGCCTTTTGCCAGAATGTTGGCATAGGCAAATTGAGCTTCCCGGTTACCGGTCTTGGCAGCAAATTCGTACCACACGGCTGCCTTTTTGCGGTCTTTGGCGACGCCCAGACCCTCATAGAACAGTTCAGCCAACAGGGTTTGCGCGGCCGGATCGCCACTTTCAGCACGCGGCAGCGCCAGCTTGAACGCGGTCAGATAATATCCGCGCTGATATGCGCCAAACGCCAGATCCGCAAATTTGTCGGTTCCTTCTGAATTCTCGCTGCCACTATTTTGAAATTCTGATGAATTCCGTTCCGCCAGAGCAGCAGGAGAAAGCGGTTTTTCACCTGGTTGTTGAAATTTGATCGGGCTTTCCAGATAAGGCTCCTTGTTATCCTGTATTTCCTGCGCCTGCAGGGAATGAATATTCCCGGCGACACTTGCAGAAACCATCGCAATAACGCGGCAAAGCATCGCAGTGTTGGATATAAGCTTATACATTTTCAAATTCTGGTGCGTTGTTGTCAAGCAGTTGATTGGCCTGTCGAACAGCCTCCCCTGTGCCCATTTTATCGCAAAAAACGGCAGAACTTAGAGCAACAAATTCTACACCTGTTACAGCGACACTGATAACACTTTCGACGGCGTTGCCGCCGGGGCAAATTCCAGGTATTTCAACCATTTGCGCCCACCATTCGCAAAGCGCCAGGTATTTTGGATGGGCTTCCGGCTTGATATCACCCAGCAATTTACCAAAAAACACATAGTCAGGGCCAGTTTCACCCAGACTCAATGCCATGTGTCGGGTGGTAATGGCCCCGGCACCGACGATTTTTGCCGGTGAAAATTTCCCAATTGCCTCACGCAGTTCCGGCACACCAACATTACCTCCTGGAAGATCAAGATGCACACCATCTGCATCACAACGACCGGCAATTCTTGTATCATTGGCAACAATCGCCGCTGCACCGGTTTCCTGTATAACAGGAATTACATCTTCACAGACTGATTGAAAATTGGCATCATCTGGCAGCGACGGCAATATCACACTGGCAACATCTCCACCCTCCAGCGCTTCAGCCAGAAACCGGGCCGGGTCGACCAGATTTACCGGCATGACAATCACCAGTCGACATCTGTTGGGTATATCCATCATGAATTCCAGCAAAAATGAGCAAGCACCAGCACTACACAATTTTAGGCTCAGACATACACGAAAAATGTATAAAATGTCATTCAATACCGCTGAACAACAGCCGTCTGCGGAAGAATTCCTGTTTGTATCGTTAACAGGGCCGGTTTACCTAGAGCAAGTTTCGACCATACGGAATCACTTGACTGGTTTTCCGCGTCTGCTGGCGAGGCATGCTTTCCGCCTTGGTCTTTACGACCACAAGGAAAGCATAACCCCCGGTTCAAGCCCGAGGGCAGGCTGTGTCCAGAAGTCGCGGAAAACCAGCCTCCGGTGGGCCAAATCAGCCCATCAGCTTCGTTGAGCAACTTCTCCGATACCGGTATCGCAGCGCGCTGCTCGCCTCGCTGAGTGTGCTGATTTGACTCCATCAAGTGATCCCGTATGGTCGAAATTTGCTCTAAATCTTTTCGGAACATGCAATTGTGCTCTGCTTCTCCCAAATACTGTTGCAACAGAAGCCCTGCCCAACAGTGCAAATCAGGTGAGCATTAGAATAAAAACCGGCTGCACCAACACGGTCTGCAATACCTAAAACACAAAATCCAACAACCAGCCCTGTTGTCCAGAGCCTCTTTAACATGCCGATATTATGTATCCGGTAGCTGCGCGGTGTTATACTCGTGGCAGTAATCATTAAACGATAGAGCAGTATAGCGAGTGAAGAACGAACCGCCGCTATTGCGGGCGCGCGCCTTGAGCTTGCCGAGGGGGCAGGCCCAATGCGCAGCATTGGAATTGCCGTGAGAAACATGATTCACAGGCTGACGCCTATGGTATTAATGCACGAGTTGCTTTTTTCGAAGTCGGTGAATTTCATCTTTCAACCACAGTTTTTGCCGTTTCAATTCGGCAATCTTTGTCTGATCGACACCTGGAGAAACCGTAATCGAATTTAGTTCGGCATCCAGAGACCGGTGACGCATTTCCAGTTGATTGATGTGAGATTCAACGGACATTCAAGCACCTCCTGAGTGATTTTCGACTCACCGAGTCTGCCACAAATTCTGGTATTTGTCGAATTTATACCCAACTGATTCCTATCGCCTGTGAACTATGGTAACCTCTTCAAAATCGACAATTGATAGCTGAAATCTTGTGCAGCTGTGTGGCAACACTAACGGAAAATACGGGGTTCAGTGAATGACAGATCAAGACAATGCAGAACTGAGGATGAAAGCTGCCAAACTGAAACAGGAACATGATGATTTTCATGCAGCAATTGAAGCAATGATCGCCACCGGTTGTGATCCCCTGCAAATCCAGCGTATGAAGAAGAAAAAGCTGGAACTGAAAGATCGTTTTTTGAAGTTGGAAGACAAATGCATTCCTGATATTATTGCCTGAGGGTACCGAATAGTTTGAAGTAAGGTAATACGCAGAAGCGGTTCAGAATATCTTTCCCTTTGCAGCCCTGGCAAATATCCGCTAATTCAGCGCCCTGATCATTAATTCGAGTTTGAAAAACAATGGCCATCACAAATCCGCCGGTCGCAATAGTCATGGGCAGCCAGTCCGACTGGCCCACAATGGAAAACAGCGCTCGCGTGCTGGATACGCTGAACATCAACTACAAGGCGCTTATTATTTCGGCACATCGCACCCCGGACCGCCTCTATGAATTCTCGAAATCCGCCCGCAGCAAGGGCTACAAAGTGATAATTGCCGGGGCTGGCGGGGCAGCCCACCTGCCAGGAATGATCGCAGCTCTGACACCCCTGCCGGTGTTTGGCGTGCCGGTGGAATCCAAGGCTCTTTCAGGCAAAGACAGTCTGTTGTCAATTGTTCAGATGCCCGGCGGCATTCCGGTCGGCACTCTCGCCATTGGCAGGCCAGGTGCTACTAATGCAGCACTTCTTGCAGCTTCTGTGCTGGCACTCAGCGATGATCTTATTCAAAAAGCCCTCGATGACTGGCGGCAAAAACAGTCCGACAAAGTGGCGGAAATGCCGGATATGTCCTGATGCATCTGAGTTTCGGGGCAACGATCGGCATAATCGGCGGCGGGCAACTGGGCCGTATGCTCGCCATGGCAGCCGCCAGACTTGGGTTGAAAACCTGCATTCTGGAGCCTGGTGAGGATTGCCCGGCTGCCCAGGTTGCCAGTATCCATCTGAATTTTGCCTATGATGACCATGCAGGACTGAAAAAGCTGGCTGAACTATCCGACGTGATCACCTACGAATTTGAAAATGTTCCCGTTGATTCAGCCCGTTTTCTCGAACAACACTCCAGGCTTTATCCCCCTTCAAAGGCCCTTGAAATCAGCCAGGATCGGGTAACCGAAAAAGAATTCCTGTTCCGTTGCGGTGCCAAAACTGCACGCTATCACAAAGTGGGTAACCCGATTGATCTCGACGCTGCACTTCTGGATTTTGGTGGGCAGGGCATCCTTAAAACCAGGCGACTTGGCTATGATGGCAAAGGCCAGGTGTTGTTTGACGGCAACAACAATCCCGACAACGGTACTACCTTTTCCCGGCTTGGCGGTGTTGGGTGCGTTCTGGAAGAACTGATCAGCTTTGAATGTGAAATCTCGATCATCGCTGCAAGGGGAATAGACGGCACATTTGCCGCCTATGATCCTGCAAAAAATGTTCACCGCGATGGAATTTTGCGAACATCAACAATTCCTGCCGGAATATCTGCACAAATTACCGGTGAAGCCGTAAATATCACCCGTACAATCTTGAACAAACTCAACTATGTCGGCGTGATCGGGGTGGAATTTTTTGTGTGCGAAGACGGATCGCTGTGCGTCAACGAATTCGCGCCGCGCGTCCATAATTCTGGCCACTGGACAGAGGCCGCCTGTACCATTTCCCAGTTCGAACAACATATTCGTGCTATTGCCGGGTGGCCGCTGGGCAGTACAAATCGCCACTCTGACTGTTTGATGGAAAATATTATTGGCGATGAAACCGCGGGGCTTGAATTGCAATCCACCAACGCGCCACACCTGTTGCACATTTACGGAAAATCCGAAGTCCGGGAAGGTCGTAAAATGGGCCATATCACCCGTTTGACACCCACAAAGGGCTAAATGATCAATTTTGCACTAAAATAGTGCCCGCCTGCTGGACAATCCCGGGTAATTTTGATACGTCACTTGACAACTTGCGGTGTATCCGCCGTGAGAGGGTTGGCGTTCGCCAGTCGATTGCGTTTTATAATGATACACAATCTTCCCACATCGCCCCCTTGAATTTGAATAAATATGACCATGATCGGAAACAAATGTGCAAGTAGTTGTTCGTGACAACAATGTTGACCAGGCGCTGCGGGCGCTGAAAAAGAAGCTCCAGCGCGAAGGCGTATTTCGCGAGATGAAGCTGCGGAATTTTTACGAAAAACCATCGGAAAAGCGTGCCCGCGAAAAAGCGGAAGCCGTTCGCCGTTCACGTAAGCTGGCCCGTAAACAGGCTCAGCGTGAAGGTCTGATACCAGGCAAGCCGACCCGCACCTGATCAAACAATACCAGACCAACAGCCCTGTCGCCTGACGATTGTCAAACCGCTGCATGGTGGAGTGACCTTACATTCCGTGACGCCCTCTTATCGGGTAGTTGGCCCCACAAGGGTCATGACGTTGCTCCTCCGGAAGCCGGATATAGTCCAGGGCACCCTTCATTTGTTCGATATCCGGTCGTGCGAAGGGAGCATTTGAGATATCAACAATGTGGACCCGCGCCTCCGAATTCAAGACAAACATGCCCGGCTCGCAAAATCGCTGACTGATTATTTTAACAAATAAAGAAAAACAGCTGTCAGAATTACAAAAACGATTGTGCCGCCAATAAGACCGCCACCGCCGAAAAAACCGACCGCCATGGCAATCATCAGAGCAATACACCCGGCAGTGCTCCATTTAAATAGCCTGAGGAAAGCCTCATAGGTATTTTCATGGGCCAAATTGTCCATTTCGGCACCTTTTTCGGTAATTTCCACCGCAACATCTACCATTTGCGTTCAACTCCTCCACGATCGTCAGTTTTTAGTTTATTACACCAGAATTTATCCACCTGGCAAATGCGTCATTGTCACACTACCGGCAGTATAATACTTCAAACTCGCCAGTTGATAGTCCTATACACGCTGTAGCGTAAATCCTGATCCGTTGCTGGGTACACAGCTCATCAGGTTGCGGTTAACAAGCCGGCAGTCGGCAGAACTTCGACCGGACAAAGCCCCGACCCAGTCAAGACGGATATTCTGGTCCGAATTATACTTAAATGCTCCTGCAGCCACAACCTGATTGTTTTCTGTATTGATCGACTGGAATTTATTGCCGCTGAATTTTGCCAGCAATGGCCCTTCAGTTGCACGCCATTCGCCCTGAATTCCGATGCGCACCGGTTCAAATGGTGCAACACTCACTCTTTTTTGTGGCCCTGAACTCTGACACCCTGCAACAATGACGGCAATGCCGGCCAAGATTAGAAATTTACTGGTTTTGCTCATGATATTGCCCCACAAAGAATTAGCATAGTTCCCGGTTAAAAAACCAGAATCTCTCAACGATTTCGACCTTTTGCCACAAAACATTGTTAAATTCGAGACCTGGTCAAAAAAATTACAAGCGGTCCAGCGCGTCAATCTCATCAATCATACCTTCAATGACCGAAAGACCTTTTTGCCAAAATGCCGGATCTGCGGCATCAAGGCCAAATGGTGCAAGCAGTTCTGCGTGGTGTTTTGAACCGCCAGCCTTCAGCATTTCGAAATACCGCTCCTGAAATCCATCTTCTGCATTTTGATAGACCGCATAAAGTGAATTCACCAGACAATCGCCAAATGCATAGGCATAAACATAGAACGGGGAATGAATGAAGTGCGGAATATAGGTCCAGAAGGTTTCATAGCCCGGGCCAAGCCTGACAGACGGGCCGAGGCTCTCACTTTGTACTTCAATCCATATTTCGCCCAGTCGGGCTGCGGTCAGTTCTCCCTTTCGTCGCTCCATATGGACCCGTCGCTCAAATAGATAAAATGCAATCTGCCGTACCACGGTATTGATCATGTCTTCAACTTTGGAACACAGCAACGCTTTGCGCCGGGCAGGCTCAGCGGTTTTCTCAAGCAGCGAACGAAAGGTCAACATTTCGCCAAATACGCTTGCGGTTTCAGCCAGTGTCAACGGAGTTTGCGCCATCAGCGCGCCCTGTCCTGCGGCCATAACCTGATGAACACCATGGCCAAGCTCGTGCGCCAAAGTCATCACATCACGCGGCTTGCCCTGATAGTTCAGCAAAACATACGGATGAACCGAGGGCACAGTCGGGTGAGAAAAAGCACCGGGGCTTTTGCCGGGACGCACTGGCGCGTCAATCCAGTTGTTTTCGAAAAACCGCCCGGCGATATCGGCCATTTCCGGCGCGAATCCACGATAGGCATCAAGTACGATCGCTCGGGCCTCATCCCATTTAATTGCAGTCTGGTCAACCTCCGGCAGGGGTGCATTTCTGTCCCAGTGACTAAGCACATCCAACCCAAGCCATTTTGCTTTCATACGGTAGTATCGATGGGCAAGACGCGGGAATGCGTCAACCACAGAACTCACCAGTGCATCAACAACCTTGCGTTCCACCCGGTTTGCCAGATGGCGCGAATCGGCCACATCTTCAAATCCACGCCAGCGATCAGAAATTTCCTTGTCCTTGGCAAGCGTATTGGTGATCAGTGTGAACAACCTGAGGTTTTCATCAAACACTTTTGCCAGCGCGTCGCAGGCGGATTTACGCGTTTCTCCATCTGAGTTCTGCAAAAGGTTAAGTGTCGGCTCTATTGCCAGTTTTTTGCCGTCCACATCAAATCGCAATCCTGACATGGTTTCATCGAACAACCGATTAAATGCGCTGTGACCTGAAGCAGCCTTCTCCAGGAAAAGTTTTTCAATACGGTCTTCCAACTGATAGGGCTTGTCTTGCCTGAGATCGTTCAGCCAGGGGCGATAATGGCGCAATCCGGCACTTTCGCCCATTGCCTTTTCAAGTTCTTCCTCCTCAAGACGGTTGAGCTCAAGAGCAAAAAACAACAAATGCCCGCTGGCAGCAGTAATTTTCTCCTGGGCGTCCCCGTAGAATTTGGCCCGCGAAGGATCATTCGAATTGCCGGCATAGATCAACCCGGCATAGGAAATCACCTTGCCCAGCAGGTCTTCCAGCGCTTCAAAATCCGAAATTGCCCTGGTAAACTGATCAACGCCCGCCTCATCTGCCAATAGTGTTTGAAGTCTGCCCTTGTAGCATTGTTCAAATTCAATCGACCTGTTCATGCATTGAGCAAGATCCTCAGCCAGTTCTTCACTTTCAAGGCCCGGATACAGATCGGACAAATCCCATTCCGGCAACCCATCTGATACCTGTCCTGAGCCTTGCGCTGACAATTCAGCAGATATCTTTGACAATCGTAGTTACCCCTTTGGCTGGCCTTGGCCGAATGATATGGCAAATTTTGCGGTTGGACAATTCAGTAAACTTTAACCGAATCAGTTAACTGCTCATTGTTGCTCTTGATTAAGTGGGAATTTAGATGGTTCTGCCATTATGAACCACAATCCCAAGGGACTTGAAGTGACATATAGCACATTGCGCGGGATAACAATCAGTTGGGAATCATGAGTAGCACCATTCTCATTGTCGATGACGAGCCCGTTCAACAGCGTTTGCTTGAAAATGCGGTTCAAAAGCTGGGCTATAAAACCCTGCTTGCCGGCAGTGGTGCAGAAGCACTCGAACACCTCAATGACCAGAACTCAGATAATATCAGCCTTGTTATTCTTGATATTGTCATGCCCGACCTTGATGGCATGGCGGTTCTTGAAAAGCTGCGTCAGGCCGGTTCCAAGGTGCCGGTTATTGTCCAGACATCCCAGGGCGGCATCGATATCGTCGTCAGTGCCATGCGTGCCGGGGCGATTGATTTTATTGTTAAGCCACTGTCTCCTGAACGGCTCAGGGTTTCGGTTCAAACCGCCCTGAAACTTGGTGCATTGGAAGGTGAGCTTAATCGGATCAAACACGTCACATCCGGCACTCTGTCATTTGACGATATGATTGCCTCAAGTGAACCAATGGCCCGGGTCATCAATCTCGGCAACAGGGCAGCGCAATCCAATATCCCCATTCTTATCGAAGGTGAATCTGGTGTCGGAAAAGAAGTCATCGCCCGCGCCATACAAGGTTCAAGCGCCCGCAAATCACGGCCCTTCGTAACCGTTAACTGCGGTGCTATCCCCGAAAACCTGGTTGAAAGCATATTATTCGGCCACGAAAAAGGTGCTTTTACCGGTGCCAGCGATAAACATACCGGAAAATTTCTGGAGGCCGACGGCGGCACTCTTTTTCTGGACGAAGTCAGCGAGTTACCGCTTGATGCCCAGGTGAAATTGCTTCGCGCAATTCAGGAAGGTGAAGTGGAACCGGTTGGTGCCAAAGGCTCAGTCAGCGTTGACATCAGGCTCATTTCAGCCACCAACAAAAATCTGATAGACCGGGTAAAGGAGGGCAGCTTTCGGGAGGACCTTTATTATCGGCTGAACGTATTTCCAATCTGGCTGCCGCCTTTGCGCGAACGCCTCAGCGATATTCCGGCACTTGCCCGTCATTTTATGGCCCGTTTTATTACCGAAGAAGGTCGTCGTCATATCGGTGCAATCAAACCATCGGCACTCGAACTGCTTATGGCCTATGATTGGCCAGGTAATATCCGGCAACTGGAAAATGCCGTATTCCGCGCGGTAATCCTGTGCGATGATACCGAATTGACGATCGATCATTTTCCACAGATTGCGGCCCATCTGCCGGAATTTGAACCCTCTGGTTCACTGGAACTGCCCGCTTTCAATCTAATGCCTTTTGAGCAGGAAAACAGCAACTACGAGCAACAAATTCAGCAGCGTGCCGAACAACTTGTCCCTTCACTTGCCGCAAATACACCAACTCCTCAAGTGCAACATTACGCAGGTGGTGCCAATCACTTCGCCCTTGTTCCAATGCTTGATGATGATGGCAATCCCCGTTCGCTGGAGCAACTGGAAAGCGATCAAATCCGTTTTACCATTGACCATCACAAAGGCCGGATGACCAAAGTTGCCAGGAGTCTCGGAATTGGTCGATCTACTCTTTACCGGAAACTGAAAGAATTGGGTCTTGAGCCGGGAAGCGAAAAAGATGCGGCTGAATAGTCGTTTCAAAATCTGCAGACATACAAACTTAGCAATTCTACCAAACTCTCCTATATTGTCATCCAGCACCCCGACTTCGGAGGCCTGAATGGCTGACAATGCAATTTCCCGTTTTATGCGTATCCCTGTGTCTGTGCGCGATGCGCGCGAACGCCAGGAAAAACTGGCCGCGGCAAATCCCCATTTGATGGATGCGCTGACCAACAACAAGCGACAGGGACAGCGTCTTGCGGTCTATGCCCGCTGGGTTGCTCTTGCTGTCATTGCCATGCTGTTGCCAATTGTCAATTTTGACTGGTCGGTAATTTACTATGAAGTTATCCTTCTGGGGTTTGCCCTGATCGGGTGGGCTCAATTAAAAGCCGGCACTGTTGGCCTTAGTCGATGGGAGCTGTTTTTGCTGTTCTGCGATCTTGCGCTGATGACGGTCACCATTTTGGTGCCAAATCCCTTCAGTGAAGAGCAATTTCCGGATGCGATGCAATATCGACTGGGAAACTTCATCTATTTCTTCGTTTTGCTGGCAGCTGCAACCCTTGCCTATTCCTGGCGAACAATCATCGCATTTGGCACCTGGACTTTCGCGCTTTGGATAACTGGCATGCTGGTGGTCGGTTTTTTTGGCAGGCAAATACCGCAACTTTCCCAACAAATCAAAGCGGCCCTTCCAGAATTCCCGATGCTGGCGGGTTTTTTTGATCCAAACAACATATTGATCGGGTTTCGTATCCAGGAAATTGTTGTTTTTGTAATTGTTGCGGCGATTTTGGCCCTAAACGGCTGGCGCAACAATGAATTGCTTTTAAAACAGGCGGAGGCAACCCGCGAGCGCGAAAATCTTGCCCGCCACTTCCCTCCCAATATCGTTGATCAGATGGCTGACCAGGATGATCCATTCGGCCAGGTTCGTTCCCAGTCAGTTGCAGTCCTGTTTGCCGATATTGTCGGATTTACCCACATGGCTGAGCAAAATACGCCTGAAAGGGTCGTTGGGCTGCTGCGTCAGTTCCATGGCCTGCTGGAGGCAGCTGTATTCAACAACAATGGCACCCTCGACAAATTTCTCGGCGACGGGGTAATGGCAACATTCGGCACCCCGCGTGCCGGGCCCGATGATGCCGCCAACGCCATCCGCTGTGCCCATGAAATGCTGAGCGCAATTGAAACCTGGAACATACAACGGGTAGAACAGGGCGAGGAAGCAATAAACCTTTCAATCGGCATCCATTTTGGCGCGGTTGTTCTGGGTGATATCGGTTCCAGCCGACGACTGGAATTCGCAACCCTTGGCGATACGGTCAATGTTGCAAGCCGCCTTGAGGCCCTCACCCGCAGCCTCGATACCAGACTTATTGTCAGCAATGAACTGATCAACGCTGTGGATAACTATTCAGACCAGGAGCAGAAGCAGTTTCTGTCGAGTTTTCAATCAGCTGGCAGGCAATCCATTCGCGGACGCAGCGGTGAAATCGAAATCTGGAAGCTTGCCGGTTCCCTTCACTGACAAGATTCAATAAACTGTCGTCGGCATTTCAGCACAATTGATTTTTATTTCGAATGTTTTTGGCGTGCTGAATTATAGATTTTGGAATTTTAGCGCTATGATAGGCGAATCACCCGAATGTTTGAAAAATGCAGGGAGGACAACCGGTTAAATCACTATTAACTACAATGTGAGTCAATTTGTGACCGCCATTGTGTAACCATATTTGCAATATTACAACCAAGACAAAGAACCTGTTAACCAATCTGCCGCAATATTGTTGTGAACTTTGCAAAGTGCCAGATCAAGCGAAGACTGTGTTGAAGTACAAGATTACCATATTGCCTGGACCTATTCCACGACGCCGCTTTTTATCGAGCGCGGTTGTTGTTGTGTTATGCACTGT
Organism: Aurantimonadaceae bacterium; assembly: GCA_003232595.1. Classification (GTDB taxonomy): domain Bacteria; phylum Pseudomonadota; class Alphaproteobacteria; order Rhizobiales; family Rhizobiaceae; genus SZUA-100. Next base: position 11,643 of record QIIJ01000301.1, read on the forward strand.
TTTTTTGACATTTGCCGGCGCCCTCATTGGCGGTGTAAATGGTGCCTTTGCCCAGACCCGTTCATTGACATTATATTTCACCCATACCAAAGAAACCGCCACCATTACCTATAAGAAAAATGGCAGGTATGTGCGCAGTGGATTGCGAAAGATCAACCGGTTTCTGCGCGACTGGCGACGAAATGAACCCACCAAGATGGACCCCAAGCTGCTGGATTTGGTCTGGGAAGTCTATAAACGATCCGGCTCCAGAAAACCCATCCAGGTGGTCTCCGGATATCGCTCGCCCAAAACCAATGCCGCCCTGCGCAGACGTGGTCGCGGTGTTGCCCGCAAAAGTCAGCATGTGCGGGGCAAGGCGCTTGACTTTTACCTGCCGGATGTATCGATCAAGAAATTGCGTGCCCTTGGCCTGAAAGCCCATGCTGGCGGGGTTGGTTATTATCCTGGTTCTTTTATTCATCTCGACACCGGTACCGTGAGATATTGGCCCCGCATGTCACGCCGGCAACTTGCAAGGATTTTCCCGCGCGGCAGAACTCTTCATATTCCCCGTGATGGCAAACCGCTTGCCGGCTATCAATATGCCAGGGCGAAATACGGTCGTAGCGGTAAAAAAGGTTCTGTGCAGCTCGCCTCAGCCGCAAACAAGGCCAAAGGCAATCGTACCAGTCTGCTGGCGCGCCTGTTCAACGGTGGCCGTGATGAAGGAGAAGATAATGCTTCTGCCGCAAAACTGAAAAAAGTGAAGCCTGCAAAGACTACCAGAAAACCAAAAGAAAAGCGCAAAAAACCCGACAACAGCCCGCTTCCCGGCGTTGCCGTTGCAGGAGATTTGCGCAAGAAAGAAAGTCAGGCTGACGAAAATCCAGACGGGAAACCATTGTCCACAACGCCAAAACGTGTCGTTCTGCCAACACAACGCCCCGGATCCGGCCCCGAACCGGTGGCTGATGTCCTTCTCGCATCTCAAGACAATCCCGATATAGATAGTGCCGTTGTTTCTGACAGATTTGGCGCATCAACCGAAGCATCGCCCGATCAGAAACCTGATATGAAGGTTGAAGAATCCCGTTTTGCGCTGCTTGCAACGACGGAGCTTACCGCAACCCAAAGGGCTGCCAGAGCTCTTGCCAACTCTGCAGTTATTCCAGAACTGCCCGCAACACTTACGCCAGCTGTTCAACCGAATAAACCCTCGGAACTGACAGAGGAAATTAAACTGGCCCTGTTGGGCCCTGCTCGCAGTATCACGATCAGGGAAACTGAGCCCTCCCCGGTACAACAGGTAACGGGGTAACGGGGTCGACAGTTCCCGGTGGCGGAGAAATTGCCGGGGTCATTTCCCGGGCAGATGAAAAAGCTATTGCAATACCCGTTAATGCACCACGCGATGAACCGGTTGTTGTTGGTGCAATTCGCCCTCAAGACGGTTCCCGTATTAAGGCAGCATTTAATGCCCTGTCTCCTGCGGCAGATGAGCCGTTGCCTGTTCTCTCTGCAATACCTGCAAGCCTGGCACCGGTGCGTGCTTTGCCGAAGAACCGCCCGACTGATATGTTTGGCGCAAAACGCAAAAT
>QIIJ01000112.1 GCA_003232595.1 Aurantimonadaceae bacterium
CCATGACCAGATTGGAGGCATTGCGGTGATAGGTAAACAGGCCGATTAGGCCGCCTGCCGTCGGAATTTGCCGCCGGCTCATTTTGTAATGGCTTTGGTGTTGTCAGCAGGCCCGGCACTGGAGACTTCCACCGCGCCACCGGGTTCATTGGTTTCAATGTCCGAACGGGCTTCTTCTTGAACATTCAAACCCTCTCCAACTTCGGCAATACGAGTTGCCAGCACTTTTTCACCCTGTCGCAATCCGTCTGATACCAGCACATACTCTCCGTCATAGGCGGCGATGGTAATAGCCCGCTTGTGCAGTTTTCCTTCCTGCATCACATAAACATGTTCACCGTTATAGACCGCCTGTTCCGGCAATTTTACTGTGTTTGTGAAAACCCGGTCAGGAACGATGATCTCAACAAAGGCACCGGGGCGCAGTTCATTCAGTTTGTCCGATGGCGCCAAAGTTGCAAACACTTCAACCCCGCCGCGGCTTGAATTAATCTCTGCACCAAGGCGTTCGATTGTTGCTGAATACCGGATTTCCCGCCCGCCTGTGCTCCAGATAACTGTGACATCGCGATCGACCAGTCCGTTTTGATCGTTTTGCAATCGACCGAATTGCGAATTTGTCAGCGTAAATCTGGCGTCCAGCTTGCCGGGTTCATAAAGTGAAACCACCACATCATTGGCACTGACCAGTTTGCCCACATCGACTGCGCTTGAGCGCACGATACCCGAAAATGGTGCTTTGAGAGTGGTGTTTTCAAGGTTTCGTTCGGCCTGGGCAAGCCGCCATTTAAGCCGATCAATGGCTGCCGCTTGCTGCTCAAGGCGCGCCTCCTCAATCTTCAACATATTGTTGGAAAGATTAAGTGATTGCTGGCGCTGGCTGACGATCAGGGTGCGTGCCTCGACCTGTTGCTGGGTCATTGTGCCGTTTTCACGCAAGGATTTGGCCCGTGCAAGATCGCGTTCAGCGATTGCCAACTGATCCTCGGCACTGGCAAGTTTCGATTTTTCAGAAACAATTCTTGCATCGTTCTCGGCAAGCCGGGCGATAGTTTCTGTCAAATTTGCACGCGCTTCCCGCACTGCGCCATCATAGGAAAACCGGTCTATTTCAACCAGCGCATCGCCTTGGCCAACCAGTGCACCTGCACGCAGTTTCTGGTTTACCGAAACGACTTCGCCGGAGACAAGCGAGCGCAGATCAACATTTCGAGCCGCAACAATTTGGCCATATGAGACAAATTTGGGTTGGTGATCGGCCAGCTCTGCGGTTGCTGTCTTAATAGTATAAACGGTCTTGAATGCATGCCTTGCTTTTGTCGGTGGCTTTGAATTTTTCAGTGCGAGCATTGCATAGACAGAGCCGCCGAGTATCGCAACCATCAGAACAACCTGAAGCAGGCCTTTTGACAGGATCAAAAGGAGCGGGCTCTTTCGAGCGGTTCCAACATCCGCTGCCGGTGGTTGCGAGACGAATGCCCCGTCAGGGTCTTTGGTCTTGTCAAGCATCAAATGTTCCGGGCACAATCATTCTAGAATACTTCTGATTTTGCTGGTCGGGCAAGTTAAAGATCAGCAATGTGGTGAATTTGCGAAGGCGAGAAGTGTCAGCTTTCATTGTCTTTTTGCAAAATCCTGCCGGATAACACATCATCGGGATCAAATTCATAGCTGCTGCTGCAGAATTCACAATCAACGATTATTTTACCGTCAATTGTACTTTCGGCAATTTCCTCGTCGTCGAAACTTACCAGAACTTTGTGGATTGTATCTGCAGAACATGAACAATTGTCCAACAATCGGGTTGCTGGCCAGGTCCGTACTCCCTGTTCGTGAAAAAGCCGATACAACAGTCTTTCAGGCGACACATCCATATCAGTCAATTCAACATCTGAGATGGTGGCCATCAGGTTCCGGGTTTCCTGCCAGGCATCATCTTCATTAAATTCAGGCGATTGGTGATGATCAGGCACATCACCCGCCGGCAGGTCGTTCTGGCGTATTCGATCTTCGGATTCAGGTAAAAACTGCACAAGCACTCCACCGGCCCGCCAGCCATGGACAGGCGCACCTTCATCCGATCGGGTCAGTGTTTGTGCCACCGCCATGCGAACCTCCGTCGGGATTTGCTCCGATTGACGAAAATATTGTCGCGCCACGTCTTCAAGGCTGGAGTTTTCCAGTTTGACAATGCCCTGATAGCGATGGGCGCCGTGATCGATGGTCATGGCTAAAACTCCTGTGCCCATCAGCGAGGCCGGGCTGTCCTTGCCGGATTCTGTGGCCAAGATGATCCTGTCCCGGTCAAATCGGGCATAGGCACGCAGGCTTTGTGGTGTCCTAAACTCCACCACCATTAGAGAAACCGGCCCGTCACTCTGGGTCTGTACGATCAGCTTACCGTCAAGTTTAAGCGATGTGCCGAGCAGAACAGTCAGCGTGATAACTTCAGCAAGCAACCGGGAGACAGTTTCGGGATAGTCATGACGATGCAGAATATCGTCAAGCAGCGGTCCAAGTTGAACCGCCCGCCCTCTTATATCCAGCGGCAAAACCTGAAATGGTATGACCGCATCAGACCCCGCATTACCTGCTGGCTCGGTTGTATCCGCCTCTTTGCGTGTGTCAGCGGGCATTACTTTTCGTCAACTCCAAGACACCAGGCGAGAATGCCCTTTTGGGCGTGAAGGCGGTTTTCTGCCTCGTCAAATACCACCGATTGCGGCCCGTCAATAACTTCAGCGGTAACTTCCTTGCCACGATAGGCTGGAAGATCATGCATAAAAAGTGCATCCGGTTTGGCTTTGGCCATGAGTTCCCTGTTAACCTGAAACGGCTTGAAGGTGTTTTCGCCGCGTCCCATATCGTCATCGCCCATCGAAACCCATGTATCTGTCACCACAAAATCCGCATCGGTCACGGCTTTAGCCGCATCATTGGTGATTTTAATCGATGCACCGGCATTTATAGCCAATGTGACAAATCTTTCTTCTGGCTCCTTGCCCTCGGGAACCGCCGCGTGGACATCAAATTCGAAAAGAGCGGCCGCCTGCATGAATGTCTGCAACACATTATTACCATCGCCGGTCCATGCGATTTTTTTGCCTTTAATGGTACCGCGATGCTCCTCAATGGTTATGATATCCGCCATAATCTGGCATGGATGGGTATCATCGGTAAGGCCGTTTATCACTGGCACTGTGGCATATTCTGCCATTTCCAGCAGTTTTTCATGCCCATCGGTGCGGATCATAATGGCATCGACATAACGTGACAGCACGCGTGCCGTATCGGCGATGCTTTCACCACGGCCAAGCTGCGAGCCACTTGAATCAAGCGTGATTGTATTGCCGCCAAGCTGGAACATTGCCACTTCGAAAGAGACGCGGGTGCGGGTGGATGGCTTGTCAAAAATCATTGCAAGCGTTTTTCCGGCAAGCGGTCCCACAGCAGGGCGTGAAGCCGCCTTCATGCGGCGGCTGTTGGCAACGATGCCTTTCAGATCATCTGCAGTGAGGTCCGGTAGATCAAGGAAATGTTTTGGAGTCATTATTTCCCCGCAGACTGGATTTCTGTAAATTGAGCCAGGGCCCGCTGCATTTTTTGCTGCGCTTCACGCACGTCATCGATGGTGATTACAAGCGGCGGGAGAAGCCGCAACACATTGTCTCCGGCTGCAACCGTCAACAGGCCCTCATCGCGAAAAGCGGAAATAACATCGAGATTTGGCACCTTGAGTTTAAGCCCAAGCAACATTCCCTCGCCGCGTATTTCTTCAATCAATTCGGGAAACGTATCAGCAAGCTCGGCCAGTTGCTGGCGCAGATAAAGCGCGACTTCCTGAACACCTTCAAGAAACCCCTCTTCAAGAACTACGTCCAGTACCGCATTACCTACAGCCATGGCCAGCGGGTTGCCACCAAATGTGGTTCCGTGAACTCCAGGTGCCATTGCGTCCGCTGCACTTTCCGTGGCCAGGCAGGCCCCAAGCGGAAAGCCGCCGCCTATGCCCTTGGCGATAGCCATCAGATCAGGTGCAGCTCCCGACCACTCATAGGCAAACAGCTTGCCGGTACGTCCGATGCCGGTTTGAATCTCGTCAAAGATCAGCAACAGGTCATTGTCATCGCAAATCTGGCGCAGGAACCGCAGAAAAGCACCGTCGGGTTGGCGGATACCACCTTCGCCCTGCACCGGCTCAATCAGAATTGCTGCGGTCGTATCTCCAATAGCTTTATTGACCGCTTCCTCATCACCAAACGGCAATTGTATAAACCCCTCGGTTTTGGGGCCAAAGCCTTCGAGATACTTTTCCTGGCCGCCTGCGGCAATTGTCGCAAGTGTGCGGCCATGAAAGGCTCCTTCAAAGGTGAGGATGTCAATTTTCTGCGGATTACCGGCGGCAAAATGATAGCGCCGCGCGGTTTTAAAGCAGCACTCCATCGCTTCGGCACCGGAATTAGTAAAGAAGATCCGGTCCGCAAAGGATACCTCACAAAGCCTTTTTGCCAGCCGTTCTTGTCCCGGAATTTGAAAAAGATTTGACACATGCCAAAGCTTGGAAGCCTGCTCGCTCAAGGCTGCAACCAGATGTGGATGAGCATGGCCAAGGGCATTGACAGCAACTCCGGCGGAATAATCAAGATAGATTTTACCATCTTCGCCATAAAGTCGCACACCTTCGCCTCGCTCAAATGCCAGCGGGGCCGGTGTCAGGGTTTTGAATATTGACGATCTTGAATGTGATGTACTGGCCATGATGGTTTCCGTGGCAGGGGATATGGTATCGAAGTTGCTCAGGTGTTGATGGAGGGTTTCATGGTCTGTTTAAATGTCGGCAGACCAATTGAAAAGACCGCTTTTAAGGGCGGCATTGTTATATAGTAAAGCAGGCATGTCATGTGTCAATCATGATATTTGACTGATCAGTGGCCGGAATTATCCCGGTTTTGGGAAATGAAATTCCGCCAGGTTTTTAAAAGTGTAAAAAAACTGTGAAGAAAATGCTCGTTTTTTGCCGATTTAGACCGCTTTGAGCAATCCGATTCCAGTAGTTGGGGACAAAGTGAAAAAATGATTCGTTCCGCATGCAGGACTCTTGTCACACAATCGCAGCCTAAGTAACCTGGCTTCACCAAGATAGAAATTGCGGCAATCCTGGCTTTCTCAATAGAGATGCGGTGTCAGGCTCTGGACTTGTTCAGAGCGTGGAGGCTGGATTCGGTCGCAAAAGTTGCCAGATAAACGAGGGGTCACCAATGTCCTGGACTGAAGAACGCGTAGCACGACTATCGAAATTGTGGGCTGACGGATTAAGTGCCAGTCAGGTTGCAGCTGAACTGGGCGGTGTTACCCGCAATGCGGTAATCGGCAAAGTGCACCGTCTCGGCCTTTCCGGGCGGGTAAAACCCGCAGCGTCATCAACTTCCAGAACCAAGCGCCGTACACAATCATCTGCAAGATACAAAGCCCGTTCAGGCCGTTCAACAGCAAGAACCAGCGGTGCCAATGCCCTCAAACTGGATGTCGATGCAGAAATCCGGTACAGGCCGAAACCCATCGAAGATGTGGTTATCCCGATTTCCAAAAAACTGGAATTGATGAATTTGACAGAAGACACCTGCAAATGGCCCACCGGCGACCCGCAGCGGCCAGGGTTCAGTTTTTGCGGTCACAAGTCAAAAGAAACGACGCCCTATTGTGAATACCACTCCAAACTGGCATTCCAGCCCGCATCCGAGCGCCGCCGCCGCCGCTGATTGCTGTTAGCCTCGCCGATCAAATAACCTTCTGGTTGCAAAAATTGCTGACCTCCGTCAAGATGGGCAAAGCGTGCAATTTTTTGGGGAACTAAGTGGCGGGTTTTGAAGATGTAATTGAGCGAGCATTGGCGAAACACGAAAATGCCACGCCTGAATTGCGCTTGCAGGTTTATGCCTCGGCAAGATCGGCACTTGTCGGCATGTTAAGCAAATCAGAAAACCTGAGCAATGAGCATATTGAAGCTCAGCAACAGAGGCTGGAAACAGCAATCATTAATATTGAGTCACGCTATGAAATATTATCGTCCCCAGCCGAAGTGTCACCTGAATTAAATGTCGATGATCAGTTCCACGAAGAAATTCCGGTAATTGAACCTGATCAACGGTTTGATGACTATCCCGCAACCGCACAACAACCAATTGATCCTGAATTGCTGGAACCGGCATCATCGCGCCGCCATCCCTTTGCAATAATTTTGCTTGTTACAATAATACTTGCTGCAATCGGTGCCGGTGTCTGGTGGGTCTATGACCGGCAATTGTTCATGCCTGTCGCGATGCGTGACAACAGCGTACCCAACCCGCCCCGCGTACTGGTCTCTGAAAATTCGCCCGATGATGCGGCAGTCGCTGCAATCGATGTGTTTAAGCCGGACGATCCCACCGGGTTGGTTGCCGGTGCAACAATCACTGCTACGCTGGACAACGATGCTGCCGGCGACTTTGTCCGACTGGCCGGAACAGCTGGTAATCCGGAAGGTTTTGCCGAGATCATTGTTGACCCAGGCGTCATGGAAACCATGGCCGGGAAAAAAGCATCCTTCAACCTGAAAGTTAAATCTGGCGATGGAGAGGGTCATCAGTTTGTGATAACCTGCCAGTTTCGCGAGCTTGGCGACTGCGGGCGAAAACGCTTTACCGCAAGCCTCCATTCCGAATCCTTTGTGTTTGAAACTACGCTGAAAGAAGGAGTGGCGTCAGGCGACGAAAAAAGCGGATCTATGAGGATAGTCATCGACAATTCGGGCACCGGCAAGGCGCTGGATATTTATTCAGTCCAGATGACGATTCTCCCGTAGGCTTCAAGTTTTCGAAATTGGGCTGGCGCGAAAGCCGGATTGCGGAACAGCAGCAATGACCAATGAATTTGTCTTGCATTTATTGAACATGCGTACTATAGACAGCCAACATTCTCGGACATTTGTCAGAGTGGGGCCTCTAGGGTACCCGCTCTTTTTTGTGGCCGGGATACCTTGTCGAATCTATTGGCCAATGATGGTCGGTCAAATGGTAAATTTGCTGGAACCAGAATTTGATGGAGCCCCCGAATTTGATGGAGCCTATGTCAAACCATGATGATCACAATGATGATCGATTGATTGTCGAGACGGGCCTTGATGCCCGTGTCGCATCAATTATTGAACCTGTTGCCCTGGATTTGGGATTCAGGCTGGTGCGGGTTCGCATGATCAACAACAATGGTGCGGTCATGCAGATTATGGCGGAGCGCCCTGACGGCACAATGTCGGTCGGAGACTGTGAGGAATTGTCGAGAGCTATTTCGCCGGTGCTTGATATCGAAGAACCGGTCAGTTCCACCTATAATCTCGAAGTGTCCTCTCCTGGAATTGACCGTCCATTGGTGCGGCGCGAGGATTTTGAAACCTGGGTCGGCCATGTGGCGAAAATTGAAACGGGATATCTGATAAACGGACGCAAACGCTATCGCGGCATGTTGCTGAAAGTTGATGGTGATGATCTGCTGCTTCGTCGGGACAATGCCGCCGCCGGCGAGGAAAAAGAATGCACAATCCCGCTTGCTGCGATTGCAGAAGGACGGCTGGTTTTGACCGATGATCTTATTCGCGAAGCGTTGCGGCGTGACAAGGCCCTGCGAACAATAAATAAAGTGAGCGGCAGGAATATCGAAACTGCGGACAACTGAAATCGACCGGGCTGATCGGTTGAAAAAGGAATTGCGGGAACTGAATTATTCCCGCCAACAAGGAAGAGGAATTTGAGTATGACCATGGAGCAAACTGATGGCCGTTAGTGCAAACAGGCTGGAACTCCTGCAGATTGCCGATGCGGTAGCGCGGGAAAAACTGATTGACAAGTCCATCGTAATTGATGCGATGGCTGACGCCATTCAAAAGGCTGCAAAGTCTCGTTATGGTGCGGAAACCAATATCCGTGCAGACATCAATGAAAAAACCGGCGACATCAAATTGCAACGGTTGCTTGAAGTGGTCGAAACGGTTGAAGATTTGGATACTCAAATTGATTTAAAAAGCGCCTTGGCACAAAATTCAGAAGCCAAGATTGGCGACTATATCGGCGAACTTCTGCCACCGATGGATTTTGGGCGTATCGCCGCCCAATCCGCCAAACAGGTTATTGTACAAAAGGTACGCGATGCGGAACGCGACCATCAGTTTGAAGAATTCAAGGACCGGACCGGTGAAATCATCAACGGTACAGTCAAACGTGTTGAACATGGCAATGTCATTGTTGATCTTGGCCGCGGTGAAGCCATCATTCGTCGTGATGAACTGATAGCTCGCGAAACCTATCGGTATGGCGACCGGGTACGTGCCTATATCTATGACGTGCGCCGTGAACAGCGTGGTCCGCAGATTTTCCTTTCGCGCACCCATCCCCAGTTCATGGCAAAACTTTTTCAGATGGAAGTGCCTGAAATATACGATGGCATCATTGAAATTCGCTCGGTTGCCCGTGACCCCGGATCACGTGCCAAAATTGCCGTTATCTCCAATGACCCGTCGATTGACCCTGTCGGGGCCTGTGTCGGCATGCGTGGTTCCCGTGTCCAGGCGGTGGTAGGTGAATTACAGGGTGAAAAAATTGATATCATTCCCTGGTCGGAAGATGCAGCCTCATTTGTCGTTAATGCCCTCCAGCCTGCCGAAGTGGCAAAGGTTGTTCTGGACGAAGAGGCCGAACGCATCGAAGTCGCCGTTCCCGATGATCAGTTGTCGCTGGCAATCGGTCGTCGCGGCCAGAATGTCAGGCTCGCGTCTCAACTGACCGGCTGGGATATCGACATCATGACCGAGCTTGAGGAAAGTGAACGGCGGCAGGCGGAATTTGTTGAATCCAGCAAGGTCTTTATCGATGGCCTCAATGTTGATGAAGTGGTTGCACAACTGCTGGCATCGGAAGGCTTCACAAATCTTGAAGAGATTGCTTATGTTGAGGCTGAGGAGCTTGCAGTTATTGAGGGTTTTGATGAGGAAACCGCATCAGAACTGCAGGCCCGCGCCCGCGAATATCTCGAACGCCGCGAGGAAGCACTGGACGAAGAGCGCAAGGCTCTGGGCACCACAGATGATATGTTCGGCGTGCCGGGCCTGACAATTGCCATGATGGTGGACCTGGCAAAGAGTGATGACAAGATACTGACGCTCGAAGATTTTGCCGGCTGTGTTGCTGATGATCTGGTAGGCTGGGTGGAACGCAAGGATGACGACATTATCCGCCATCCCGGAGCGCTGGCCAATTTCGATATCTCGCGGGTCGAGGTCGATGAAATGATCATGGCAGCGCGGCTGAAAGCCGGATGGGTGACTGAAGAAGATCTGGCACCGAGAGAAGAAGAAGTTGTCGATGTAGAAGAGGAAACTCAATCCGACGCCATTCCAAAAGAAATCAACGTCATTGAAGCTACTCCGCAATAGAGATTTGACGGCTTGGAAGATCGACAGGAATCGGAGAACAGGTATTATACAGACTGCAGAAAAATTCACAGGAAAGGCGGACGAGATGAACGATCGAACCTGTCTTCTATGCCGAGAAAAACAAAGCACGGAAGGGATGATCCGGTTTGTCGCAACCCCTGACAGGGTTGTGGTTGCAGATCTGAAAATGAACCTGCCGGGCCGCGGCGTCTGGTTGTGTGCAGATCGGCAGTCGATTGACACGGCTGCTGCAAGCAATCTGTTTGCCCGAGGCCTGAAAGCGAATATATCTGTTCCGGCATCAATTGGCGATGATGTTGACCGATTGCTGGAACAGGCAGCGCTGGCGAGTTTGAGCTTTGCCCGCAAGGCAAGCCAGTGTATTACCGGCGCATTCAAAGTGGATAGCCTTCTGCGCACTGGAAAGGCAATCGCATTGTTGCATGCCCTTGATGCAGCAAAAGATGGTGTTAGAAAGCTTTCAGGTGCCGCTTGTGTTTCAGGCAGAAACGGCAGAAAAGTAACGGTGCTGAAATTGTTCGCATCAGAACAAATGAGTTTGGCACTTGGTGGTGAAAATGTGATACATGCAGCGCTAATAAATGGTGGTGCTGCTGAATCCTTTCTCATGCGGGCAGAAATGCTTACTCGATATCGGGGCAAACACCCCACAACAGGTGAAGATGATCGACACAACGTCGCAAGTCTTCCAAAGGACGTAAACCAGGCATGAGTGAATCCAGTTCAGGCAATGACAACACAACCGGTGCGCCAAAAAAGACCCTGTCTTTGCAGCGCGGGCCGGGAACAGTGCGGCAAAATTTTTCTCACGGACGGAGCAATTCCGTTGTTGTTGAGACGAAGAAACGCCGTATTGTCCGCCCTGGGGATACAAAATCGGTATTTACGCCGAAAGGCGATTCTGTAATTACGCCTGCGCCCAAAGAGAAAAAGCCGGCGGCTAAGCCTGCCGATACCGGACAGTCTGCCAGAGGACTTTCCTCAAATGAGATGGATGCACGCAACCGGGCCCTCGAGGATGCCAGGGTTCGTGATGCAGAAGAAGCCGTGCAGGCTGAGGAACTGGCAAAAAATCAGGCTGTAGAAGAAGAGGTCAGGCGGGAAAAAGATGCCGAGACAGCCAAGCAGCAGATTGTCGACGAGGAAAAAAACAAGCTTGATCAGGAGACACTGAAAAAAGCGGATGAGGAGGCTGCAAAAGTCGCGGCCGCTGATGCTTCCGCCGCCGCTCTGGAAGAACCGGTCAAAGGTACGGCAAAAAAATCCTCAGGTGCAACCTCGACACTGCGCGAGGAGCATCGGCCAAAAACTGCGGAAACTCCCCGGCCATCAAGATCAAAAGGGCAAGACAGCAGACGGCGCACCAAGCTCACACTTTCCAATGCACTGGATGATAACCCGCAGCGTGGCCGGTCATTAGCCGCCCTGCGCCGGCGTCGCGAAAAAGAAAAACGTGCCCTGAATACCGGTCCGCGTGAAAAGATCATGCGCGAGGTCACCATTCCGGATACAATCACCATTCAGGAACTGGCCAGTCGTATGACCGAACGTTCAGTTGATGTCATCAAATACCTGATGCAACAGGGGCAGATGATGACCCCCGGCGACATCATCGATGCAGACATGGCCCAGCTGATAGCCGAGGAAATGGGCCACACGGTTGTTCGTGTTTCTGAAAGTGATGTGGAGGAAGGTCTCCACGATGTTCCAGATAATCCGGAAGATCTGTTGCCGCGCCCGCCGGTGGTGACGATCATGGGCCATGTTGATCACGGCAAAACATCGTTGCTCGATGCCCTGCGTCATTCGAAAGTTGCCGATAGTGAATCTGGTGGGATTACCCAGCATATCGGGGCCTACCAGATCGAAAAAGACGGCCAGAAAATCACCTTTATTGATACGCCCGGCCATGAGGCTTTTACAACAATGCGCGCGCGCGGCGCTGAATCCACCGATATTGCAATTCTTGTGGTTGCTGCCGATGATGGGGTAATGCCGCAAACGATTGAATCAATCAACCATGCAAAAGCCGCCGATGTGCCGATCATTGTGGCGATCAACAAGATCGATTTAGAAGGGGCGGATCCGGCAAGGGTCCGCACCGATTTGCTGCAGCACGAAGTATTTGTTGAATCGATGGGTGGCGAGGTAATGGATGTCGAAGTTTCCGCCAAAGAAGGCACCAATCTCGATGGCCTGCTTGAAGCCATTTTGTTGCAGGCGGAAGTTCTCGAATTGAAGGCAAATCCAAATCGTACCGCTGACGGTATTGTTGTTGAAGCCCAGCTTGAACGCGGTCGCGGCGCCGTTGCAACGGTTCTGATTCAGCGTGGCACACTGCGCATTGGCGAAATCATCGTTGCCGGCAGCGAGTGGGGACGCGCCCGTGCGCTTGTCAATGACAAAGGCAAAAACATGAAAGAGGCGGGGCCTGCCACGCCGGTTGAAATTCTTGGCCTTTCCGGCGCTCCAGCCGCAGGTGACCGCATGGTTGTTGTGGGAAATGAGGCCCGGGCTCGCGAGATTGCCGACTATCGTCAACGCTCGGCCAGGGAATTGGCTATCGCCCATGCCGCCGGATCACGTGGTTCGCTTGAGCAGATGATGACAAATTTACAGCAAAAGGGTGCCGACACCGCACCACTTGTCATCAAGGGCGACACCCATGGTTCCGTCGAAGCGATTACAGCGTCATTGGATAATCTCGGCACTGAAGAGGTTCAGGCCAGAGTTGTTCATTCAGGCGTTGGTGGTATTACCGAAGCCGATGTAACGCTTGCCATGGCTTCCCATACGCCAATCATCGGGTTCAATGTCCGTGCTAATCCGCAAGCCCGTGAAATGGCCCGCATCGAAGGTATCGAAATCCGTTATTACAGCATCATTTATGATCTGGTCGATGACGTGAAAGATACACTTTCCGGCATGTTGAAACCCGAACGTCGCGAAACATTCCTCGGTAATGCCGAAATTCTTGATATTTTCAACGTATCCAAGATTGGTAAGGTTGCCGGTTGTCTGGTGACAGAAGGCAAAGTCGAACGTGGTGCCGGTGTTCGGCTCATTCGCGATGATGTGGTGATCCATGAGGGTGAACTGTCAACCCTCAAACGCTTCAAAGACGAAGTCAGCGAAGTGCAATCCGGTCTCGAATGCGGTATGGCCTTCAAAGCCTACCAGGATATGCGCAAGGGTGATGTCATCGAATGCTTCAACGTCCAGCACATCGCACGGACATTGTAG
>QIIJ01000418.1 GCA_003232595.1 Aurantimonadaceae bacterium
GCATCTTCCCGGATCCGCTCTTCCGCTTCGCCGATAAATCTGACCCGCCGTGCTTCTATATCAGCCAGCCCGCCAAGTGGGTCGAAAATCTCGCCGTCCGCATCCACATAGAGCGCATTGATGGTGAAATCCCGCCGCAATGCATCCTCCCGCCAGTCGCGGCCAAAGCGCACTACCGCGCGGCGGCCATCGGTTTCAATATCTGCGCGAAGCGTGGTTATTTCAAATGGCCGACCTTCGACAACCGCCGTTACTGTGCCGTGCCCAATGCCGGTTGGAACAACCTTGATGTCGGCTGCTTCCAAAAGTTCAATCACCTTTTGCGGCTCTCGCGTGGTCGCAATATCGATGTCGGAAACCACTTCACCCAGCAGCGAATTGCGCACCGCACCGCCAATAATACGCGCTTCCTCCTCACCGGAATTCAACAGAGCAAGCAGATGTTGAATGGCCTCACCCTTCAGCCACCGTGAATTTGGCAGTTTCATCCGTAAATCCTGTCATGAACCAGACGGATAATACCAGCAGTAAGCCCCCAGATCGGTTTCAAATTGCGCCCCTTGCCAAACGGCATTTTATAAAAATACCGTTCCCTGTCGTTCCAGACCGCGCTGCCGATCTCATGATTGCCCGCATCCATCAAGAATCCCAGCGGCACTTCAAAAACCTCAGCAACCTCATCGGCATTGATAACAAGTGAAAAGCCCGGATCGATGATGCCTATCACCGGTTTCACCCGGTAGCCGGAACCGGAATAGTAGTCGCCAAGCCGCCCGAGAACCTCAATATTTTCCGCCCCAATCCCCACCTCCTCGCTGGTTTCACGCAAAGCGGCTGATTCGGGCGATTGGTCATCATCATCAATACGACCGCCCGGAAGGGCCACCTGTCCCTTATGCGAGGAAAGTGTCTCGGTACGCCGGGTCAGCAAAACGGTCGCCCCTCCGGGCCGCTCAATCACCCCGAAAAACACCGCCGCATCGCGGTAGCTTTCCTGCTGTTTAATCGCACCGGAATCAATATCGTGATTAAGCACATGATCACCACTGCCCTCATGGAACCCCGGACGACAACAGCTCGTCGCAAATTGTTTTCTAAACTCGGTTGTTGATATCTGCCCAAAGGACTGTGTCCTGGCAGTTTGTTGCAGATCACCCATCATCCAGACCTCACGCACTCAGCCGGGCAAGCTCTGCAGCAGGCATAATGGCAAAATCCATGCCCCTGGAGCGTAAGGCAAAGACCGCAACCCCGTCGACAACAATCTCCTCCCCCTGCTCTATCAGCTCATACATCACCGCCCGGTTGATCAGCGCCTCCAACCGGCCACGCACCAGAACATAGGGCTTGATGCCATCATTTTCCTCAACAATTTCAAAGCGTAAAGGATTATCAGGCCCAACTTCAACAACATCGCCCACATTGGTGCGAAAGGTGATAACCTGTTTGTCACCAGTGCCCGAAACATTCATTTCCACCGCAAGAAACGGCGCATCTTCCACCGTTATGCGGATTTTTTCGACCGGCGTGACGAGATAGGTCTCACCATCCTCGTCCTTGCGCAATACGGTTGAAAACAACTGCACCAGCCGCGACCGGCCAATCGGGGTGCCCATATAGAACCAGGTGCCGTCACGTTTGATGACGATATCCAGATCACCACAGAAGTCCGGGTGCCACAATTCGACCGGCGGCAGACCCTTGCCATGGCGGGTCGCCCTTGAAACCAATGCTTCAAGACCTGCCGTTCCTTCCTGGACATTGTCCAGCGAAACCTGTTCTGTTATCGGCCCTGATATAGACTTGTTCATTTTCAATCCACACGCCACTCAATCATTAAATTTTGGCAACCATTAACCCAATTGTGGGCATTTCCCAAAAAACCGCCACACTCACGAAATAGTTGCTGTATCATGATTTGCCAACATGCCAGATTAGCAGCAATCTTGAAACAGTGATATTGACAGTGAAAGCATATTCATGAGCGACATGAGCAAAAGCCCAAAACCACTATCAGACAAAGAAATTATAGCCGCTGCGGAAAAAGCGGTCAGCGATATCGCCACAGCAAGGGCAGCCATTGGCAAGGTCATTTTTGGCCAGCAGGAGGTGGTTGAGCAGGTGTTGATCACCCTGCTTGCAGGCGGTCATGCTCTGCTTGTCGGTGTACCCGGCCTTGCCAAGACCAAGCTGGTTGAAACCCTTGGTATCGTGCTTGGTCTTAATGCAAACCGTATCCAGTTCACCCCGGATCTGATGCCTTCGGATATTCTTGGTTCCGAAGTGATGGAAGAGGACACTAAAGGCAAACGCTCGTTCCGCTTCATCAGGGGCCCGGTTTTTGCACAATTACTGATGGCAGACGAGATCAACCGTGCCAGCCCCCGCACCCAGTCAGCCCTGTTGCAGGCGATGCAGGAATATCACATCACCATAGCTGGAGAACGCCACGACCTGCCCGCACCGTTTCATGTGCTTGCGACCCAGAACCCGCTGGAACAGGAGGGGACATATCCACTTCCTGAAGCCCAGCTCGACCGTTTTCTGATGCAGGTCGATGTGCCCTATCCCGATATTGAGGCCGAACGCCGCATCCTGTTTGAAACCACCGGCGAAACCGAAGTTAAGGCCAAACAGGCCCTTAAACCGGGGGAATTGCAACCGCTGCAAAACCTTGTACGCCGCATTCCGGTGGGCGAATCCGTGGTTGAGGCGATATTGGGGCTGGTGCGCTCCGCCCGTCCGGACCACCATGAAAACGATGCCACCCGCCATATTGCCTGGGGTCCCGGACCACGCGCCAGTCAGGCTTTAATGCTGACAGTCCGTGCCCGTGCCCTGCTTGATGGTCGCCTGGCACCGTCGGTTGATGATGTCATGGCGTTGGCCGAACCCGTATTGCAGCACCGTATGGCGCTTAATTTTTCCGCCCGCGCCGAAGGTGTTACCGTGCGCAATGTGATCACTGACCTTAAGTCAAAGTGGGTGTAATTCTTGGCCGTCTCTGTCGGAACCAGAGTTGAAAAAACCGCTGAAGCAGAAGTGCTTCATCGCGCAAGGGCGCGCGCTGCGCTTATTCCGGACCTGCTGGCAGAATCGCGCCACATCACCAATACGGTCATCAATGGCTGGCATGGCCGTCGCAAGCGTGGCATTGGCGAGAATTTCTGGCAGTTCCGCCCCTGGGTGGAAGGCGAAGCACGCACAAAAATCGACTGGCGCCGCTCGGCCCGTGATGATCATGTTTATATCCGCGACAAGGAATGGGAAGCCGCCCACACGTTATGGGTATGGGCCGACAATTCACCCTCAATGCTCTATATGTCCAAAAGGGCCCAAACCGCCAAACAATCCCGTGCCATGGTGATTGCGCTTGCCCTTTGCGAACTGCTTGCCCGCAGTGGCGAGCGGGTTGGCTGGCCGGGCGTCACCAACACCCTTTCACACCGCAACGCAGCCGAGCGCATTGCCGCCGAACTTGCCCAATTTGATGATTATGAAAGTTTTCCGCCGACCGAACACATCAAAAAATACTCGGAACTGATCCTGATAAGCGATTTTCTTGATCCGGTTGAGGATATCACCAGGCGGCTTGACACCATTGCCCAACGCGGCATCCGTGGCCATCTGGTGCAAATTATCGATCCGGCAGAAGAAAACTTCCCCTATACCGGCCGCACCCAGTTCATTGACCCGGAATCAGGCGACAAATTTATTGCCGGACGGGCCGAACAGCTTGGCAGTGATTATCGTCAAATTTTTACAGCCCGCAAACAGGCCATCGCTGAACACATAAGCCGCCTCGGCTGGAGCCACATCATCCACCACACCGACCAGCCTGCCTCCGCGGCGCTGGTCGCCCTGCATATGCATCTCGGACAGGATATATCGCCAAAGGGGGCTGGTTATGGCTGGTAGATATATCCGGATTTCTGGCAAAGCCTGTCCAGGCATTTTGCACCCACCGGTCGCCTGTGGAAGAGAATTATGATTGCCGGCTTATCCCTCACATTCACCGCACCATGGGTGCTATTGGCATTGCTTGCCCTGCCGCTGATATGGTGGCTGTTACGGCTTACACCACCGAAGCCGACCCAGGAAACATTTCCCCCTACCCGCATCCTGGCGGAACTTGTCAAGCGCGAGGAAAAGCCCGCCCACACCCCCTGGTGGTTGATTTTGTTGCGCCTTTTAATGGCCGCCCTTGTCATTCTTGCCATGGCAGGCCCGATCTGGAAACCACAACAACCGCTGGTAAGCGGCAGCGGTCCGGTTTTGCTTGTGATCGACAACTCCTGGGCCTCTGGCCCGGTGTGGCAGGCTCAGATTGATACCGCACGGCAGTTGATCAGCGCTGCAGGCGACAATGATCGAAGTGTTTCCCTGCTTTTTGCCATCGGTGATGCGGGAACAAATATCGTTGGCAGCTCCGCACGTGAGGCACAAAAGAGCCTCGAGGCTGCAGTGCCCCAACCGGTCCCGGCTGATTGGCAAAATACCATAGCCGCAATCAACACCCTGCCCGACGCCGCAAAACCTACCTCGATATTCTGGCTGAATGCCGGGTTAAAAAACCCTGATACCGATGATCTTACAACCTCGCTCAGCGCGCTTCTCGCCGAAGAATACGTAATCTATCAGGCAAACACCGGCAAATTCACCGTGCTGGCTGCCGCGATCAACAATCCCGATGCAATGGAAGTTAGCCTGAAACGGGTCAATGCGACCGCCGGCCTGAATGGCACCCTTCGAGCCTTCGATGAAAAAGGCCGCCCCCTTGCAACGACATCTTACGAGTTCCTCCCCGGTGAGGCCACCGCCGGGGGCCGTTTTGAATTTCCGGTTGAATTGCGCAACGACTTTGCCCGCATTGAATTGGCAGACCGCAAGTCCGCCGGTGCAGTATTCCTGCTTGATAATCGATTTCGCCGCCGCCGGGTCGGCCTTGTCTCAGGTGAAAAGAGCGACCTTGCCCAACCGCTTTTGTCGCCGCTTTATTATATCTCGCGCGCCCTTGGGCCCTACAGCGAAGTTCGTTATCCCAACGATGCCAATATTACCGAAGCAGTTGCCGGCCTGATTGAAGACCGCGTTTCAACGCTGGTACTGGCCGATATCGGAACCCTCGGGGGCGACACCACCACAACCCTTGTCAGCTGGGTGGAAAACGGCGGCATGCTGGTACGCTTTGCCGGGCCACGGCTTGCCACAATCGACAATGACGACCTGCTCCCGGTGCCGCTTCGTCGTGGCGATCGAAATCTTGGCGGCAGTCTTACCTGGAGCACCCCGCAGCCGCTGGCGACGTTTAATCCCGACAGCCCATTTGCAGGACTGGTTATTCCTGATGACGTTTCCATCAGCCGCCAGGTATTGGCAGAACCGAGCGCTGACCTGCCGCAAAACACCTGGGCCAGCCTTGCCGATGGCACGCCGCTCGTTACGGCTGCAAAACGCGGCAAGGGCTGGCTCGTTTTGTTCCACGTTACCGCCAATGCCTCCTGGTCCAATCTTGCCCTTTCCGGTACTTTTGTTGATATGTTGCGCCGACTCGTATCTCTTTCCGCAAGTGACGGTGCCGGCACAGCAACGGGCAGTGGAAATTCCATCCTGCAACCCTACCGTATACTTGATGGTATCGGTCAAATGGCCTCACCACCGCCTAATGCCCGGCCGCTGATTTTAACATCTGGCAAGACCCCGGGCATCAGTTTTGACAATCCACCGGGCCTCTATGGCACCAGCGATGGTTTTGTTGCTCAAAACCTCATCAGTGAATTAACCCTGCTTGAGCCACTGAATATCACAGCCGTGCCTGGCAATCCTCAAGTGCGGGCCTATGAGATCGAAGACCCGCAAAAGCTCAAACCGTGGCTGCTTTCTGCCGCTCTGATATTGCTGGCGCTCGACTGTCTTGCGGTTTTGTGGATTGCCGGCGTCTTGAGCCGCCGATTGACAAGACCTGCCGCCGCAGCCCTTCTGTTGCTGGGTTTTGCCGCGATGACCATGCCTGACCGGGTGATGGCACAGGAGGACAAGTCTATTCCCCCCGGCATCGAGGCCACCATGACCACCCGCCTGGCTTATGTGATTACCGGCATATCCGAGGTTGACGAAATCAGTCGTCAGGGTCTGGTCGGGTTGACGGAATTTATTGCCAGCAGAACATCACTTGAACCCGGCGCACCGATCGGGGTTGATATTTCCAAGGACGAATTAAGCTTTTTTCCCCTGCTCTACTGGCCGATTGATGTGGCCGCCACCATTCCCGATGCCAGGACCATGGCCCGAATCGATGCCTTCATGAAAAAGGGCGGCAGCGTTGTTTTTGATACCAAAGATGCGCTTGCCGGCGGTTTTGGCGGGGCAATTGTTTCAGATGCAACACGCAGGCTGCGCGAAATTCTGGCCGACCTCGATATTCCCCCGCTTGAGCGGGTTCCTTCCGACCATGTGCTGACGAAAGCTTTCTACCTGCTCGATATATTCCCCGGACGCTATAATTCCGATGATTTCTGGGTGGAGGCCAGCGATCCGGGCAATCAGCCAAACCGCCCGGTACGCGTTGGCGACGGTGTTTCCACCATCATTGTCACCAGCAATGACCTGGCTGGCGCATGGGCGGTTGATGGCCAGGGACGGCCATTGCTGCCCACCGTACCACCCAGCCCGGCCCAGCGTATTTATGCCTACCGTGTCGGGGTAAATCTTGCCATGTATGTGCTCACCGGCAACTATAAATCTGATCAGGTTCACATTCCGGCCCTGCTGGAAAGGCTTGGCCAATGACCCTTTGGCAAATGACGTTTGACCCGCTGTTGCCGCTCTGGCTGATTGCGCTTCTTTTCGGCATTGCAGCCTTGTTTGCCCTCTTCGGACTTTATCGCAGCCTGCGTGGCTCATGGTTTCGCCTTGGCGCGATTCTCGCCCTCGCCCTGGCGCTGGTAAACCCTTCCCTGATACAGGAGGAGCGCGAACGGCTAAAAAGTATTGTTGCCCTGGTAGTCGATCAAAGTGATAGTCAGAAACTCGGCAACCGCGATATCCAGACCACGAAAACTGTTGAGGCAATCACCAGATTACTGTCAAACCTGAAGGGCTTCGAGGTCCGCAAGATCATCGCGCGCAATGCCAATGATGTTGACGTTGAGGCGTCTACTGCCCTGTTTGAGGCCGCCCGAAAAGGTTTACAGGACGTACCACCGGATCAACTCGCCGGCACCATCATGATCACCGACGGTCAGGTGCATGATGTGCCTGAAACCCCGCAAACCACGGCACCTGTCCATGCACTCATTACCGGCAGCAAGGATGACCGCGACCGCCGCATCGCCATTGAAAACGCCCCGCGTTTTGGTATTGTCGGCGAGGAGCAGACCATCCGTTTTAAGGTCGAAGACAGCAATATCGCAGCTTCGGGCAGTATCGAAGTCCGCACCCTGATCGATGGCGATTATTATTCTTCTGAGTTTGTACAGCCGGGCGAAACGGCAAGCTTGACCTTCAAGGTACCCCATGGCGGTAAAACGATTATAGAGTTTGAGGCTGAAAGTGTTGACGGTGAGATCACTCTGGTCAATAACCGCGCTTTTGCGGTGCTTGAGGGTATCCGCGAAAACCTGCGGGTGCTTTTGGTTTCGGGCGAGCCCCACGCCGGCGAGCGCACATGGCGCAATCTGCTTAAATCCGACGGGTCGGTTGATCTTGTCCATTTTACAATTCTGCGCCCGCCGGAAAAACAAGACGGCACCCCGATCAACCAGTTGTCGCTGATTGCATTTCCAACCCGTGAATTGTTTGTCGAAAAAATCGATTCCTTCGATCTGATCATTTTCGACCGCTACCAGCTGCGCGGCGTGTTGCCGGTGCTCTATTTTGATAATATCGCCCGCTATGTAGAGGATGGCGGCGCTGTGCTGATTGCCGCCGGCCCGGAATTTGCCGACAATACCAGCATTTTCCGCACTCCGCTTGCGCGTATTCTACCTGCCCGACCAAATGGAAATATCGCCGAAGTACCATTTTATCCGGCAATTTCGGAAGCCGGTAAAAAACATCCCGTCACCCGCGATCTGGAAGGCGGCGATACGTCTCCGCCCAAATGGAGTCGCTGGTTTCGATTTATTGGTTCGGAAGAGGCAATTGGCGATATAATCATGGACGGCCCCGATGGCAAGCCGTTGCTGATACTCGACCGGCCCGGTGAAGGTCGCATTGCCATGCTGCTTTCCGACCAGGTATGGCTTTGGGCCAGGGGTTTTGAGGGCGGCGGGCCCTACGTACCAATGCTGCGCCGCCTCGCCCACTGGCTGATGAAAGAACCGCAACTTGACGAGGAAGCACTTTCCGCCTCATCCAGTGGCGCAACCCTGACAGTCACCCGCCAGACCATGCGTGATGATCCGGGAGAATTGAATATTCTTTCTCCCACTGGCCAATTGGAAAAAGTGCCCTTTGAAAAAATCGACGATGGCCGGTGGCAGGCGAAAATCGAAACCACAGAACCTGGCCTATATCAGCTCGCCAGCGAAGAATTGCGGGCGCTCGCCCATATCGGTCCGGCCAACCCCCGCGAATATCAGGGCGTCACGTCCACTGTGGAAAAACTCACCCCCGCAGTTGCAGCAACCGGCGGGCTGATTGCCCGCGTTGAAAGCGGTGCAGATGACATTTCAATCCCGCGCATTATTCCGGTCAGCGCCAATGGCCCAAAATCTGGCCGCGACTGGCTCGGTCTTCGAACCACCGAAGCCTCAATCCTCAAAGGCATTACCAGCCTGCCGCTATTTGCAGGTTTCCTCGGCCTCGCATTGCTGTTGGCTGCCCTTTCCGCCATGTGGGCGCGCGAGGGTCGTTAGAATCCGCTCAAAACCAGCGGGCAGCTTTGCCTCTTGTTTCCCGGATAGCGCCATCTTGCAATTCAAAGGCCAGCACCCGGCCAGGCTCGACAGGACGCGGCATCTCCACCTCATCAGCTGATACCTGCTTAAAACCGAATTGCCGGTAATAGGACATATCACCAACCAGCAGCACCAGTCCGGCGTTGCAGGGATTATTCGCCCTTGCCGCCTCAAGCGAAGCATGCATCAGGGCGCGACCATGACCATCATTCTTGTATTCCGGCAATACACCCAGCGGTCCCAGCAGCAAGGCCGTGCGGTCTCCGATCCGGATGCGGGTCTGACGCACAGTTCCAATCACCCGCCGCCCCTTTAGGGCAACAAATGACAAATGCGGTTCTGCAGCAACCCCCTCGCGCAAAACAAAGGCCGCGCGGGCAAACATGCCGGGGCCAAATATCTTTATGGTAATGATTTCCACTTCAGTCGCATGACATGGCAACTCGAGCGCAATTTCAATAGAATTTGAGGGCATGGGAATTCCGATAATCAGGGGTACGACAGGGCCTGACAGCGATGATGAAATCCAGCTTGCAGGCAGCAATAACCAGCACATCAGATGCGCAGGGCAGTTTTCCTCAATCGTCGTCGCAAAAACATGGTTGTCGGTTATTTCCTGATTGTCGATCAGCAAAAACTATCATCAAGTAAATTAAAACTCAATCCCGGAATATTCTATATTGCTTCACGTTTAAATGGAAGCAGCCCGTTGCGACTGCATCGCCCTCGCGGAGGCTGGCGCAAAGCCCCAAAAAGCCGTGAGCGAAAACAAACTCTGGAAACTCAATCCAAAGATGAAACGCTATAGAATCAAAGTGATTTGCGAACACCGCAATTTTTCAGCGCTGTTGAATCAATTAATCAGGCAACCTGCTGCAAACGGTTGAAGTCACTAATAAATCTGCAAATCTATAGATCGATTCAGCTCCAGATTATTGACTTCTTCTGCCCGTGGAACACTTCGTTTAACCGCGCGCGGGTGCCTTTGGTTGCTTCATCCGGCAAATCTTCGAGCGCAAAAAAACCGGTTTCAGCAATTTCCATATTGGGCTTTGGCACGGTTTTCTGCTGCCAGTCTCGACACAGGAACAGCCCGACATGATCGCGCTTTGAGGTTCTTGGGTTGTGGTAAAATCCGATAAGTTCCACCTCGCCCTCAACGGTGACATTGGCTTCTTCCAGCAGTTCCCGGCGGATCGCGGCATCAAGAGTTTCACCCGTATCCACGCCACCACCGGGCAAAAACCAGCCCGTCATATAGGTATGTCGTACAAGCAGAATTCGTTCGTCGGAATCAACTACGATTGCCCGCACACCGAGCGTCGTGCCCCTTGCCAGCAGCCAGTAGGGCATCAAAAACCGCTTCAATATCCAGCGCCCGATTGGCATCAAAATCCACTTTGTTCAAATACAACATTACGATTTTACCGACACACCGAAGCGGGTCCACAGATAGAGTGCAAGGGCGCTGACACCAAAACCCAGAACAAACCAGAACGCACTCTGCAGAGCTGCACTTTTCCTGCTGCGTTCGGTTTCTACAGAGCGCTCCTCGCTGAGGCGCAGGGATATCCAGTCCCCCTCCATAACCCGCTCGTGTTCCAACACGCGCTCGGCCATATAATTACCAACTGCATCAGCAACCACTCCCATATCATGGGATTCTGCCAGAATTATTCGACCGGCATTGGTATCTTTTAAAAACCGGTATGTCCGCCGGTCCCGCCCCATCGAAACATGGGCGGTCATGTCAATCCACAGCCTCGGCGGTTTGCCGTTGGTCAGTGCAAATTCAAATTGCTCATTGCCCTGGGCAAGGTCATCAAAATAGGGGCGCACTTCATCGGCCAGAAGTTCGAGCCGCGCCTGCTCCGCCTCTTTCATGTCAACAACCACATCATCCCGCGAGGCCTGCCGGTTTCTGACCTCAAACAGGGCTGCAGCCAGGCTGCGGGTGCGGGCAATTTCCTCCTTTAGATCCCTGATGCCGGATGAAGGTGTGATGCTGCCGTTACTCATGGCAATTCCTCAACAATACACAAAACAAGGTCCATGACCGGACCGTTAAGCAATTATTAGCAAAGAAATACGGAATAAGCCAATTAATTCAAAGCAGGCTGTAATTCACCGGTGCATAACGACTTCAAAATCAATTAGTATTTGGACCTGATGAGGCGTTTGAAATCACTATAATATTTGGCCAGTCCACCTATTGGCGCGGCCGGAATAAGCTCAATAAACTGAAAGCCCTGAACACTGCTAACTCTCACCTTGGCCAAACCTTCGAGCACAATCGCCTTGCTGTAACGGGCGGTGAAAAATGCATCATCACCCTTTGTAAAAAGCAGGGTCGAAGTGATGTTATTGGATATCTCATCGCTATATTGAGGAAACTCAAAATGATAGCCAAGGGCATAGGCCGCAGAATTGCCATTAAATCCGTCGAGATAGTCCAAAAATCGATAAACGACACCCCACTTTGGTAACGGCTGATCGGAAATTTCTTCCAGTCCGCAGCCATATCCGACCCAAATCGAAATATCTACATAGACAAATTCATCATCAAGCGATTGCAGCGATCCAATAAGGCTTCGCGCCGAGTCTAGCGGTCCACCGCGAACATTTTCTCCACGGGCAATATCCTGCATTTCCACACGGCTGTTGCAGGCCAGGGTCGCGCGGATAAATTTCACATCAAAATTGCCGCCTTCATCCCTGGTGATTGTACAATTCAGGGTGACATTTCCTTTTGTATTGGTGACAATCGGCGAGCAGTCTCCAGTTGTTGTATTTTGAGCATTGGCAATTGCAACTGCGAAAAACATCACGAATACAGCAAGCAGTTTCCGCATGTCAGTTGCCAGTCGTAATTGTTACATTACCAGTTGTGTTATTGATAATCGGGCTCTGGTTGCCACTGGTGCTGTTTTGTGTGCCAGATGGCTTGGCGGGCAGTTTGGGCGGTGGCTTTGTCGCAGAGGTTTCAATCGCCGGAGAATTTACGTTTGTATCCGGCTTGACTGCCTCTGCCGATTGATCTCCACCACTGCTCACTATTGCAATCAATCCGCCAACCGCTGTGACAAGAGCTGCCAGGCCGGTAAGTATTCCGGGCAATGTTGTCCAGAATGATTGTTTTTCGGGGGTATCTTCGGTCATTTTAAAAGCTTGCTCAAGTTGGACAACTTTTTGTTGATAGCGACAACAAAAGTTGATTCAGACTGCTCCTCCCCATCGGATGCAATCCTGGAAGCCGGGTACAAATTAAACAGAATCTCAAAATAATGCAAGAATCGGAACATCCAACGGTATCTCAACCGCGCTGATACTGCGCAATGTAACAGAGATTGCTATTGGACAGGCAGCGGGAAAGGGCAATCCAAAA
>QIIJ01000347.1 GCA_003232595.1 Aurantimonadaceae bacterium
TATATTGACAGCAATTCCGACAAGGTGCGCCCGGTGATGTTGCACCGGGCGATGTTTGGCTCACTGGAGCGTTTTATCGGCATACTGATTGAACACCATGCCGGTCACTTCCCGCTCTGGCTGGCACCGGTGCAGATTGTGATTGCCACCATCACCTCGGAGGCCGACAGCTATGGCGCGGAAGTTGCAGACAAGTTGCGGGCTGCGGGCTTGCGGGTCGAAACAGATTTCCGCAATGAAAAGATCAACTACAAGGTACGCGAACATTCGCTGGCCAAAGTGCCGGTGATCATTGTTTGCGGTATGCGGGAGGCTGAGGAAAAGGCTGTGAACATTCGCCGTCTCGGTTCCCGTGAGCAAACAGCCATGACGCTGGATGAAGCTGTTGCAACGCTTGCTGATGAGGCATTACCGCCTGATATCAGGCGCAACCAGTCGACCGGTTAGTTCAGTTGGCGAGAACCTCAACATCCGTATTCTGGCCGGGTACAACGTTGAATTCGCGTTTATAAACTGTGCCACCGTTGCGGGCGAGGGCGGTGTATTCGCCGACTGCCAGCACCATTGTGGGGAAGGTGCTGCTTGATTCCTTGACCACCGCGCCCTGGCCCGAAACAATGGTCCAGGCCGTATTGGCAATGGCTTCGCCGCCCGACTGGCTGACCAGTTTCAGGGTGATTTGGGCGGCACGGTGTTGCAGTGTTGCCTCTGTCAGTTCTCCGGCTTGCACCCGCAGGTCGGCGCGAACTGTGGCATTGATTTTGCCGTAATAGGAGACCACGTGATATGTGCCGGTGTTAAGACGGATGATAGTATCGGAAGGGATATCAAGAGCTATAACTTTACGCTTGTTGTTCTTTTCCTTCTTTTGCGAATATACCGAGAAGAAAAGTCTTTCGGAATTGATTTTTTTTGATCCGGCAATAGCTCCAAGTTTGAGGCCGCCGGCTTCCAAAACAAAGGTATCACGGTTGCCGCCCCGGGTAAGGGTTACCCTTTTTGTTGCACCCGCCCGTCCAAATGCAGCATGGACAAGGTAGGTTCCGGCCGGAAGGTCGAATGCAACGGTGCCTCCTTTTGCGCTGCCAATGAGTGGATACTTCCCGTCCTTGTCTGGACGGTCGTCAAATACTCGCCAGACCAGGCCTTTTTCAATGGACTGGCCCTTTTTGATCAGCCGGGCTTCCAGTATGAGCTCGTAATTCGCCGATTGGGGTCCAGAGTTGGTAACCGGTGGCGCGTAGTTTGTTGCCGGGGAATTGGCTTCCTGGGCCCAGGACGTAGCTGTGGCGATTAGTGCAAGCAAAAACGCACCAATGATGGTTGTGGGAAGGGAGAACTGTGATAAACGACTGGCTGGCATGGTTTTCGCTGCGAATTGAAATTTCTGGTTCGAACTAGAAACAATTGAAACGGCTATATTGTGGCGAATTTCCGGTTCGAGTTCGAAAGCTGTTTTTACAACTGCCACGACGAAAAGCCAAGGTGGAAATTGGAGACAAATGAAAGACCTTCTTGATTACCTCCAGTCCAGACGCTCGGCACTGGCTTTGACCCTGAACCATCCGGCACCGGATGCGGGCCAGATCAGAACAATGATAAAGATTGCCTCACGTGTACCGGACCACGGCAAGCTTGCACCCTGGCGTTTTGTTGAATACCCCCGCACAATCCGCGAAGAGCTGGCGGCGGAATTTCGCCAATTGTCGGATCAGAAACCGGACACAAAGACCCGCCAGTCGCGCAACAAACAGATCGAAAATTTCCAAAATGCGCCGCTTGTTATCGGTGCGATTTCCTGTCCGGTTGAAAGTCCAAAAGTGCCCGAATGGGAACAGATACTGTCTGCAGGAGCTACATGTATGCAGCTGCTGATGGCGGCCAATGCATTGGGGTTTGAGGCACAGTGGCTTTCGGGGTTCTATATGTTTGACAAAAAAGCCTCAAAGCTGCTGGGGCTTTTGGAAACCGAAAAGCTGGCCGGGATGATCCATATTGGCTCATCAGATGTCGCCAAAAACGAGCGCGCACGTCCCGAACTGGTTGACATATTTTCGGTATTTGCGAAACAGGAATAAAATAATGTTTTATGAAACTGATGGCAACCAGCACAATCTGGCCCACGATCCATTCAAGGCAATAATTTCACCGCGCCCGATTGGCTGGATTTCCACCTTGTCCAATGATGGCGTTGCTAATCTGGCACCCTACAGTTTTTTTAACGCCATTGGCGAGCGGCCCAAAATGGTAGTGTTTGGATCGGTTGGTATCAAGGACAATGCAAAAAATATACAGGATACCGGTGAATTCATCTGCAATTTTGCCAGTGACAACCTGAAGGAACAAATGAATTTAAGTGCTGCCGATTGCCCGCCCGATGTAGATGAATTTGAGTATGCTTCGTTATCAAAAGCACCAGGGAAACTGGTGAAGTGCCCACGGGTTGCCGGTGCCTATGCGGCGTTGGAGTGTAAATTGGTTGATGTGATCAACCCCCTCGACATCGATGGAAACCGATCGGAAAACCACATGATTATTGGCCAGGTTGTAGGCATTCATATTGTCGAAGAAGCGATAAGGGATGGCCGGTTTGATGTGACCATCGCCAAGCCTGTGTCCCGTCTTGGGTATATGGACTTTGCAACTGTAGATGAAATCTACGCTATGCAATTGCCTAAATATTGATTTGACCAAATCGCACGGGAAATTTCTATTCTGGTAACACCAGAATTTTGCAGCTGATCAGAATCTGCCCGATGCATGGGCCAGCATGGTATAAACTTTGCCGGTATCCGATGTCAGGTATTTTTGTGTCGCTTCGGTATCCTGATTGTTCTTTGACACATCGGCGATCAGCCGTTCAAAATCGGCAATGTAGCGATCAACAGCGTTTTTGAATTCAGAATCCCGGGCATATTTTGCCTTGATTTCTTCAAATGTCTGTTGACCCTTGAGGGTGTACAGCCGACGGGTAAAGACATCTCTTTCGCCACGTTGGTAACGAGACCAGAGTTCAACCGATGCTTCGTGATCGATTGCTTTTGCGATATCAACGGATAAAGAATTGAGAGATTCAACCATATGGCCCGGTGTACGATGATCAGGTTGCGGCTGGGGTGCAATTGCCGCTGGCTCTTCATCGCGCGATGCCCGTCGTAAAAGATCTGAAACCCAGCCCTTTTTTTCGCCGTTGTCTGGTTCCTGATCAAAATCCTGTGAACCCCGAAGTGCTTGCGACTGGCTCGATCTCGCCGGCGTGTCTGATTGTGGCATTACAACTGGTCGACCCAAGGTGGTAGACCCTCCAACAACTGCCTGCAGCACTGGGGCGGGTGCAGCCAGTGAAGCATGGGCCGCACTTGCGTCAATCGAATTTCCGGATTTGGCAACGAGGTCAGTAAGGTCTTTCAAGGCTCTAATCTGGTCGGATACAACACGGCGCATTGCGGCAGTGCTCTCCTTGGTTTCTTCCGGCAGGTCGTTGACACCTTTTTGCAATTCAGACCTTGTGGAGGAAAGTTCTAGTCGAACTTTAGTTGCCGCTTCGCTCATGGCTTTTGTTGCCTCAGTGAAACGCTCTGTTGCTTCATTTGCAGCTGCCGAAACACTACCTGCAAGCGATGAGCCCAGTTCGCGGGCACGGTCTTCTGCCACAGAAATGGAATCTGCGATAATATTGGTAAATGACCCCATCAGGCTTTCGAGTTCAGTTGACCGGTCAACCAGTCCTTTGGTCAACTCTTCCAGGTCCTCGCGGCGCTGTTCAAGTCCTGACGACAGATTATTCTGGGTCGCATCGATCAATCTTGTCATGTCAGATATGGAACGGGATTGCTCTTCAAACCGGTTGGCAATTCCCGATATTTCACCAAGAATGTTGGTTGATACGTCCTTGAGGTTGACATAGTTGTGTTCAATTACCCGATTGGACAATTGCAAGTCATCAGATGCCTTGTTAACGGCTTCCTTGAATGATTCAGTTTGCGCGCTGAGGTTTTCCTGAATACCGGACAGGTTTTGTCCAGCGCTGGATATCAGCGAGCCAAGAACATCATTTGACTGGGACAGTTTCCCAAGCAGGTCGCCAACTTCAGCACGAAGACGTTGATTTGTGGCCGACAGAGCATCAACGCTTTCGCCGGTATGAGCGGTGATTGCTCCCATGATTGACTCGTTTTCACTCTGCAGCTTTTCGACTACATGATTTGCAACCGCATTAAGCCTGTTTGCAACAATATCGCCACTGGCTGCAAGCGTTGCGGCTTTTTCCTCGACAGCTTTGCTGATCGCTTTTGATGCTGCATCCAGCCTGCCTGCCATAGATACACTTGCAGACTGAAGGGCTTGGTTTTGATCAGTCAGAATTGCATCAAGCCGGTCGGTAGTTTCTACGAATTTTGAACTGGTGATATCGTTCACATGCATGATCTTGCCAACGAGTTCATTACTTGCAGACTCCAATGCTTCGCTTTGGCTGGTGATAACAGTCTCCAGCTGGCTGGTGGTTTCCATCAGTTTGGAACTTGTCAAATCGCTAATGGAAGCAATCTGTTTGGTGATTTTGTGTCCTGTTGCATCGATGGTTTGCTGTTGAGCTTCAAGTGCACCCTCAAGTTTCTCAGTGGAGTCCTGCAATTGTTGTGACGTGGATTCACTGACTTGTGCAAGTCTTCCAACCATTTTGTTGCTGGCATTTTCAAGAATGGATTGCTGGCCGGAAAGGATCTGTTCCAGTTTGCCTGTTGTTTCTTCAAGTTTGGAGGCTGTTGTCTCGCCCGCACTTGAAACACGGTCGACCATCTCGCTACTGGTTGATTCGAGCGCCTGATGACGTTCGACCAGAACACTGTGAATTTTGTCTGTTGCATCGCTAAGGTTGTTTTCGAGACGGTTGGCAGAATCAACAAATGTAACTTCTATTGCGCCGGTTGCGGTGTTCAGCCTTGATGCGACTTCGTCTCCAGCGGCGCTCAACTGGGCAATGGTTGTTTGTGATCGTTGAGCTAAATCACTGGCAATCTTTTGCGACGCTTCGGCTAGTGTATTGGCAATCTGTTCGCCGTGAATAGCAAAATTTTCCACTATTGGTTTGGTTTCATTGTTGAGAAGGTTGGTGAGCTCCTTCGAACGCAGAGCGAGCATAGTGTTTAACTCAGCTGTGTTTTCAGCCAGTACGGAGGTTACATTTTCAGCTCTGAGAGAAAGGACATTTTCAGCATTTTCAAGTGTAGCAGCTATTTGTTTTTCCAGACTGTTCACAGAATTCATCATGTGGCTTTGAGCCCTGTCAGCTTCCGAAGTCAGCACGCTGCTGATATTGGTCAGATTGTCAGAAAGATTGGCGGAAATTTCTTTGGCGCGGCCACCAAGTGTATCATTGATGTGCTCAACACCCTTTTCGAACGTTGCTCCCAGCGCGGATGTACGTGCTTCAAACGCTTCAATAATCCCGGCAGATTTGCTGCCGGCAATTTCATCCAGCTTTTCAATCCCCTGCGACAAGGCACTGCCCAGTTCTGTTGTACGTTTGTCCACTTCGGAAATGAAACTTCCAGCTTTGCCGGTAAAGACTTCGTTGATATCGTCGACCTTGCTGGTCAGCGACTGATGCAGATTATCAATACTTTTGCCAAATGTGGTATTAATAGTATTCACATGTGTGCCGAGTGTGGCATCGAGATTTTCCACGCGGCCCTCAAATGCAGCACTGACCGCCCCGACCTTGTCATCCAGAGTGGTGTTTATCTGTTCGACTTTTGTACTCAATATATCGTTCAATTGATCAGCACGCGAGCCGATGCTCAGATCAACCATTGCGGCAGTATCGTTCAGGGTGGCACTCATTTCTGCCACCTTCGATCCAAACCCGGAACTAATCTCTTCAATTTTACCGGTCAATGTTGAATCGATTGAAGTCAGATGCTCACCAAGCATTGAATTAATTGAACCAGCACGCTGCTCAAAATTGGCGTTCATCATACCAACTTTCTCATCAAGTGCATTGTTAATCTGTTCGATTGTGCCACCCATAAAGGAGCTGACATTGTTCACTTTGTCATCAAATGTTGAATTGATTGTGTCAAGATGGGCACCCAAAGACAAATCAAGACTGGTTGTGCGCTCATCAAAACTTGCGGTAAATTCCTGAATCTTGCCGCTCACAAGATTATCCAATGAACTTATACTTCCAGATATCGCGTCACCCAGTTCCCGGGTTTTGTCTTCAAGCATATCCGTTGTTGACGCCATTTGGGCTTCAAGATTTATCTGTGTGTTGTTTAAACCGGCGGTAAATGCATCGGAGATATCCCGGGTCCGGCTCACCAGCGTTTCATTGAATTGCTGTGTTCGATTTTCAAGAGATGATTCAATTTTATCAACATTTTCGCCAAGAATATTTGTGCGGTCTTGAATAATATCAACAACACCATCGATTCTTGAAGAAATTGTCAGCCCGAAACTTGTAAGGCGGTCATCAAATGTATTGCTAATAGCGCCGGTGCTTTCGTTGAGAACTTTTTCCAGAGTTTCAGTCCGTGATCCAAGGTCCTCAATCAGTGCATTGCCGCGCAAACTCAACTCATCGCCAATCAGGTTGAATTTCTGGCTGATATTGGATTGCAGCGTATCGCTTAGTTCACTCAGCCTGGAGGTCAGTTCGCTGCTTTGAGAAGCAAAATTGTCTGCGGCCATTGTGCCGTTTGCATTGATTTTATCAATAAGTTGAGTGCCGGTGGAATTCAGGTTTTCAATCAGGTTTTCCGACTTGCCGGTAATCATTTCAGCAAGTGATTCACTCGTAAATCCAAGTGATGCGGAAATTTCATCACCGCGCGCATTGATCTCGGTTGTCAGCTTGGTCGACGCATCTGCAACACTTTTAGCAATATAAGTGGCTGCCGTTTCCAAATCTTCTTTAAGCGCCTCGTGGGCACCAGAAATTGACGAGCGCACCCGCTCTGAATGCGTGATTACAGCTTCACGCTCACCTGTCAGTTCGTCAACCAGGCCACGCATACGAGATTCATTTTCAAGGTAGGAACGTTCCAGTGATGCAACTTCTTTGTGTACGAGTGTTTCCAGTTCACCGGCACGGGCCATTGCTTTTTCGATACCATCGGTCATGGCGGAAACTTCGCGGTGGACAGCCTGTCCCACTGTGGAAATAGTATCTTTTGCCGTTGATTCCGGCTCAATCAATCGGTAAGCGACCTCCGTCATCGAGCGGGCTGCAATTCTAAGTTCCTGGGCGCGTCTTGCCATCATGGCGAACGACCAGATCAACAGTACTGGTATTACAACAGTGCCAACAAAATATACCAGGTTCGGATTGGCAGCTATGTTCTGCCAAGAAGCCAGATCAGTAACGTCACCCCCGAAAAATCGGTAGCCGGCAAACAGTGACGCAGCGATCCATGCAATACTCAACAATGCGGCAACCCAGTAAATTGCGTACGATGGGCTTTTTTGCAAATTATAATTAAACCGATGGGATCCCCGGGAAACATCGTCGTTTGCAGGTTTCGATTTAGGTAAAACAGGGGAAGTTGACGGCAGTTTTTTGTCCAGAATGGTCTTTGGTGTCTGCTGCGCGACCGACTGGTTAGCTGCGGTCTGTGGAAGATTTACTACCACTTCCTTATTTGAAGGTTTGGCAGAACCATCGGGTTGTGATCCTGACATTAGATCCGACGTTGCTGAGGCCAATTGTTTTTCAAAGTCATTGGTTGAAAAATCAATGTCCCGTGCTGGCGGCAACTCAACCGCATCAGTAGGGGTATCAACGGAAGGTGCGTCATCAGGACTTTTTTTGCCGTCGTCGGGCTGGTCAAAGTCAATTTTGAGCGCCTCTTCGACAGCATTTAAGGCTTCTTCAGCCGGGTCAATTTTTTTCTTGGCTCTTTTAGCCATAACTTGCTGCCCTCGTAATTGCGGTTGTTTGTTTTGTTAACAAACGATTTTCGTCGAATTTTGTCCACATTGTCAATTCTCTACAAAAGTTGCACCGCCTGTACGACTTTCAGTGATGACAATTTGCCTAAATACAGGAATTCAAAAGACTTAAAAACCTGTCGCGCGGGATAATGTAGCGTTTGAACAGCAACAATGAAACATATTTCATCGGAGTTCTGGGGAAAAGTTAAAATAAAGTTAATGGCAATAATACGGCAGTCTGCACACAGAGTCTCTGCCAGTTTACCTGGAGTTTACCGTTCCGGGACTTTGTCTGCGAAATTAACGGTTTATTGTGACGCATTTGGCACAGTTTCACGGGGCTAATTGTTGGAGGACAGTTGATGGTATCCTTTAAAAAAACTATCGGCGACGATGGTGACGACAAACGGCAAGATTACAGATTTCCGGTGGACCTGGTTCATTTGTCACGGCAGACGCTTGGTGATCGTGAACTTGAAAAAGAAGTGCTAAGTCTGTTTGTAAATCAATCCAACATTTACCTCAAGCGGTTGCAAGTCGCAAAATCCGCCCACGAACGAAAGTCGGCAGCTCATACTATTGTGGGATCAGCCCGGGGGTTAGGCGCATGGCAGGTTGCCGAGGAAGCTGCACTATTGGAAGCTGCATGTGATCAGGCACTCGATTGCAGGAAATTAACTGTCGCAGTGGAAGATGCAAACGCTTACATCAGGGAATTGATGTCGTAAACGCAGCGATCTTTCTAAATACGGCACTTGCACGCTGTGCCGGTTGAGAGCAAGTATGTCTTCTCATCATAGCGTGGCAATAGAACACTTGACTTTCTTTTTTCAAGAATACTAAACCCCGTGCAATCAAGTTCGATCAACACAATCAGGGCCGGGGTCAATCCACCATGCCAAAAATCAAATACATTACTTCTGACGGAAAAGATTTCGATGTAGAAGCAGAAACCGGATCTACAGTCATGGAGACCGCGGTCAAGAATTCTGTTCCCGGAATTGAAGCTGAATGTGGTGGTGCATGTGCGTGCGCCACCTGTCATGTTTATGTTGATGATGCATGGACAGCCGTGACTGGTGAGCCTGAAGCCATGGAGGAAGATATGCTTGATTTTGCCTTTGAGGTCCAGCCAAACTCACGATTATCGTGTCAAATCAAGATCAGCGAAGAACTCAATGGGCTGGTTGTAAGGATTCCAGAACGCCAGGCATGACCAGCATTGAATTGCAGGGTCTGTCTGGACTTCAAATGAATTCATCTCTGCTGTTTTTCAACTGACCAAGCCCATGAGCAACACGGCCGATGTACAGGATTGTTCCAATGTTACCCAGTGAGAAAGCAAAAACTACCAAGACTGATGTAGTTATCATCGGAGCCGGACCTGTCGGGCTTTTTGCTGTTTTCGAGCTTGGCCTGCTGGATCTGGAGTGTCATTTAATCGATATTCTGGATCGTGCGGGCGGTCAATGTGCTGAACTTTACCCGGAAAAGCCGATTTATGACATTCCCGCCTGGCCAGTAATTTCCGGGCACAACTTAACTGAGAGGCTGCTTGAGCAGATTGCTCCATTCGATCCACAGTTTCACTACAACCGAATGGTGACTATGCTGGAAAAGCAGGATGATGGATCATTTATCGTCGAAACTGACGAAAATGAGAAGTTTCATTGCGCCGTGATTGTAATTGCAGCTGGCGGCGGGTCTTTCCAACCCAAAAGGCCACCTGTTCCAGGGATTGAGGAGTTTGAAAAACACTCGGTTTTCTATTCCATCCGTCGAATAGAGGAATTTCGGGATCTCGATCTTCTGATAGCCGGGGGGGGGGATAGCGCCCTGGACTGGACACTTAACCTTCAGCCGTTGGCGAAATCAATTACTCTTGTGCACAGAAGGGAGGAATTTCGGGGTGCTCCAGATAGTGTAAAAAAAATGCGGGCGCTTGTTGAAGCCGGTAAAATCAATCTTCAAATCGGGCAGATTACTGATTTGCAGGGAAACTGCGGGGTGCTTGAAAAAGTTTCCATCAAAGACAAGGAAGGCGGATTGAATGAACTTAAGGTTGATCGGATTCTGCCGTTTTTTGGCCTTACCATGAAACTCGGACCAGTCGCAAACTGGGGGCTTAATTTGCATGAAAACCTGATTGCGGTGGATACCGAAAAATTTGCCACATCTGAACCTGGTATATTTGCCATTGGCGATATCAATACCTATCCGGGGAAACTAAAGTTGATCTTATCTGGATTTCACGAGGCTGCGCTAATGGCACAAGCTGCAAAAAAACATATTTCACCGGATGAACGAATTATTTTCCAGTACACAACGTCATCAACAAAATTACAGAAAAAGCTCGGTGTTTAGGCGTAATTCGGTATAGTTTGTGAATATTTTGATCCTTGTTGCGGGTCTACAATCTACGAGGATTTATTGCGCTTGGCCAGTTTTGCAAAACGGGCTTTTTCGGATGCATCAAATCGCAACTGTTCTCTTTCGTGATTTTGCATACTGTCACGAATGATCATGCGGGCAATGTTTCCTGTTTCCTTACAGGTCTTTGCCGTTTTCATTGTCCTCAGGCTCAATTCCAGCTTTGTTGCGTATTTTTGTGCAATCGAAACATGTACTGCCTCATGAAGCCGGGTATAGCGATCAAGATTATCCCAGGCCTGTGCCAGTTTCTGATCGGCCCCTGAACGGTTTTCCCAACGGGGAAGGGTTATAATTGTGTGAACCTTGATACGGGCTCGTGTAACAATGCAACCCTTTGGTGAGGATGTCAGGGCAATATCAGGTGTCATTTTGATGTTCGAAACAGCAACAGCATGTTGTACGCCGTTGATGCGCGGGCCTTTTTTTCTGATTTCGCTGTCGATTTGTTTGAGCGAAGTACCGCCAATCTGGTAGTATTTCAGGGTGACGTTCCTGTCGGTTATCAGCGAGCAACCGGAAACAGCCAATAACACCGCTCCGAACAAAACAAGATTTTTTATGAAAGATGCTGACATTAGCATCATTGCTCCCATGGATTTCTTCCAACCTCATGATAAACAATTACACCATAACCACAAGCCAGCATTGTTTGAGGTTTTTATACTATTTGCCGTGCAAGTTTTGTTGGTTGGGTTTTACTCAACAGGTGTTTCTGAATTTATCCATTGACCAGCATTATCTGCAATATATACCAGCGCATGTGTGGGCGATGTTGACTGGTATAAAATGTTCTGGAAACAAGTGGCAGAACCGTGATATCGACCGGAACAACCGGTACTTGTAGTTGGACTCCAGTCTATGAATGCGCTTCCTTTGATTACTAACTGGAAGCTGGCCCATGGTCGCCAATTGGTGCTTGCGGATCAGTCTGTACTGATGGGAATTTTAAATGTCACGCCAGATTCCTTCTCTGATGGCGGCCGGTTTGTATCCGTTAACCAAGCAATTGCGGCGGCCGGGGCCATGCAGAAGGCCGGAGCAACAATCATCGATGTGGGCGGAGAATCGACCAGACCCGGTGCTGAAACTGTTGTTGTTGAGGAAGAAATTGATCGGGTGATTCCGGTGGTTCAAGCCCTCAAAGACGAGTTGAACGTGTTGATTTCGATCGATACATATCGCGCAGAAACCGCAACAGCTGCAATTTCTGCCGGTGCGCATATCATCAACGATGTCCGGGGTTTGCAGAAAGATAAGGACATGGCCTCGGTAGTTGCGGATACTGGTGCAGGCGTGGTGATCATGCACACGGGGCGGGAACGTGAAATACTTGACGATGTTATTGACGATCAGCATCTGTTTCTCAATCATTCGCTGGAAATCGCTGCCCGGGCAGGTATTGATAAAAGCTCCATCGTTCTTGACCCGGGAATCGGGTTCGCCAAAGGTTTGGATGAAAATCTGGCGCTGCTCAATCGCTTCGAAGAGTTGCATCAATTTGGATACCCCTTGCTGGTCGGCACCTCTCGAAAACGGTTTTTGGGTGCAATCACAGGTCAAAAGGTTGCAGACGAGCGTGATGTTGCAACAGCCGCGACAAGTGTTGTCGCCCGAATGCATGGGGCTTCAATTTTTCGAGTGCACAATGTTGCTGCAAATCGTGATGCGCTAATGGTTGCCGATGCCTTGTTACATGCCCGGGAAGAAAAAAATGCCTGAAAAGCCTGCGTCCTACGAAATAAACCTGAAGAATTGCGCCTTTTTTGCCCGCCACCGCCATGGCGTTCACAACGAAGAGGAAGTATTGGGGCAGCGTTTTTTTATTGATGCGGAGTTGCTGGTTGAGCGGACAGATGCGCTTGACAGGGACGACATAGAGGGAACAGTGGATTATGGTGTGATTTTTGCAGTCATTGAACAAATTGTCTCCGGAAAGCGGCGCTATCTGATTGAAGCCCTTGCGCTTGATGTGGCCAAAGCTGTGTGTCAGCGTTATACTCAAATTTTATCTGCCAAAATCACTATCCGTAAGCCCCAGGCACCCGTGCCCGGTATTCTGGATTATGTTTCTGTCAGTGTAACCTGGCCTGA
>QIIJ01000078.1 GCA_003232595.1 Aurantimonadaceae bacterium
GTTCGAAATGTGATATAACGAAATACATTGAAGGCTGAGAAATAGCCTCCCAGTTCAGCAAGATAATATAGCATACCGCCTCCCGGTTGAATTTCTGTACGACCAGGGCGGGCCGCTGCTAAACGCGTTCATATTTTGCCACCAAATCTTCAATCAAACCGGCAAAACCAATGCCCTTTGATGCCTTCGCCATCACCACATCCCCGGCACGCAGGCTTGAAAAAAGAATCGGTTTTAATTTAGCGACATCTGGCACATACGATGCAAGCATAGTTGCAGGCAACGCCTCACCAAGATGTTTCATTTCTGGCCCCACAAGAAATATCTGATCAATCGCCGCCTCAATCAGTGGTTCGGCAAGCGCTGCGTGCATATCACCGGCCTGTGCCCCAAGCTCCAGCATATCACCAAGTACAGCAATCCTGCGACCGCGTTTTCCGGGCTGACTGACCTCAAGCATGGCAATCGCAGCCCGCATTGAAGCCGGGTTGGCATTGTAACTTTCGTCAATCAGGGTGATGGTTTCACTGGTGACTGCCAGTTTGTCCAGGACCAGTTTGTAACGCGTGCCCCGGCCCTTTTCCGGCCGCATGTCGCCAAGTGCCAGAACCGCCTTTGCCACATCGGCATCAGCCAGCCTGACTGCCGCCATTGCCGCCAGAACATTCTGCACCACATGGCGTCCGGGCACCCCGATCTTGATCGCGGTATCTTCACCCATCAAAGAAACCATGGCGCAGGAGCAAACATCGTGCAGTTTGACTTTCTCTAAAAACACATCGCAATTTTTGTGCTCGCCAAATGTGATAATATTCTCAATACCACTTTCCCGGGCGAGCACCGACAACAGATCAAAATACTCATTGTCACGGTTCAACACTGCTGTTCCGCCGGAAACAATGCCTGAAAAGATTTCTGCCTTGGCGCGGGCGATATCTTCAACACTGGAAAAGGCACCAAGGTGGGCTGCTTCAACATTGGTGATAATCGCAATATGCGGTTCAACCATCTTCACCAGCGGGGTGATTTCGCCTGGATGGTTCATACCGATTTCAAACACACCAAACTCACAATCCTGTGCCATTCGCGCAAGGGTCAACGGCACGCCCCAATGATTATTGAATGAAGCAATAGAAAAATGGACCTTGCCACTGGCCGAAAGCATCGTGCGCAGGGTTTCCTTGGTGGAGGTCTTGCCGACACTGCCGGTTACCGCGATAATTTTTGCCCGGCTTCTTGCCCGCGCTGCCTTGCCCAGCTGTTCAAGTGCCTGCAAGACATCATCCACAACCAGTAATGGCAATGTGGTCTGGCCAGCATCTGCAAGTTTTTCACCTGAAACTACCGCGAGACCGGCACCCGCCGTTTGAGCCGCTCCAATGAATGCGTGACCATCGTGAATGTCGCCCTTGATAGCAAAATAGGCTTCACCCTTGCTCAAGGAACGGGTATCGATTGAAATATCGGGAACATCCGACGGCAGATTACCAACCGGACGGGCGCCCATTGCCTCAATCATTGTATCGGTTTGCCAAAGATCGTTCATCAGCCAGCGCTGCCTCCCAAATCATTGAGCGCATCAACCAGCACTTTGTGATCAGAAAACGGCAGCACCTTGTCGCCGACAATCTGGCCTTCCTCATGGCCTTTTCCGGCAATAACCAGACAGTCACCTGCGCCAAGCATGGCAACGGATTGATGAATGGCCTCGCTGCGGTCGGCAATTTCGATACCATCAGGTACCGCGGCAATAATTTCAGCCCGCACCTTGGCTGCATTTTCTGTGCGTGGATTATCATCGGTAACAATTACCTTGTCGGCAAGTCGCCCGGCTATTTCGCCCATCAAAGGCCGTTTGCCCCGGTCCCGGTCGCCACCACAGCCAAACACCACATGCAGAGCACCGGTGGTATAGGGACGCAATGCGGTCAGCACATTTTCCAGCGCATCCGGCTTGTGGGCATAGTCGACATAACACGGCGCCCCTGTTTTGGTTTTACCCACAAGTTCAAGCCGCCCTTTTGCGCCTTCAAGGTTTTCCAGCGCAGCAAGTGCAGTTTCCGCTTCAGTACCAGTAGCAATTGCAAGACCTGCTGCCACCAGTGCATTGGCCATCTGGAACTCGCCTGCCATCGGCAAAACAATGCGATGAACCCTGCTCTCATGCACAACCTCACCAATCTGGCGGTATCGTTCCTGCTCGACCCGTTTGAGGCAGAGAAATTCGCCTTTGCGGCCAACACTCAAAACATCAAGCCCTGAATTGGCAGCAACATCAATTGTGGCGTTGCTATAGGGATCATCCGCATAAACCAGCGCCGGCTGGCCCGCAGAAAGCAATGTATTAAACAGCCGCATCTTGGCCGCAAAATAATCTTCCGCCGTTGCATGATAATCCATGTGATCGCGGCCAAGATTGGTAAACGCCCCCGCAGCAAGCCGCACCCCGTCCAGCCGCCGCTGATCAAGACCATGGCTGGAAGCTTCCATTGCGCCGTGAGTAGTGCCAAGTCCGGCAAGTTCATCAAGCAGTTTGTGCAGGGCAACCGGATCGGGTGTGGTCAGTGATGCATAACTGACAAGGCCTGGCGCGGTGATGCCGGTTGTTCCGATCATCGCAGCCTTGTTTCCGGCTCTTTCCCAAATCTGACGCACAAATGAAGCAATCGAGGTCTTGCCTGCAGTACCCGTCACAGCAATCATCGTTTGCGGCTGTCCCGGGTAAAACCGTGCCGCAATCAAGGCCAGTTCCCGCCGCACATCAAGAGCCCGTACAACAATCGCATTTCCTGCATCAATAGCAGCATTTTTATCGG
Organism: Aurantimonadaceae bacterium; assembly: GCA_003232595.1. Taxonomy (GTDB): domain Bacteria; phylum Pseudomonadota; class Alphaproteobacteria; order Rhizobiales; family Rhizobiaceae; genus SZUA-100. Next base: position 2,817 of record QIIJ01000078.1, read on the forward strand.
CCAGTATGGCAACAGCACCATTGGCAATCGCATCGGCAGAAAATTTTGCTCCGTCACTGGTGGAGCCCGCAAGGGCAGCAAACAGAAAACCGGGTTTTGCAGCTCGCGAGTCTGCTGAGATGCCGGAAATCTCAATTTCGCACCCTGTATCACCCGGCAACATATCTGTTAGTTCCCCGAGTTTCATAATTCCTGGCAGTTCCCTGACTTTTTCATTCGCCCCTGCGATCTTATACCAAAGGAAGTTAATATTGACTCATATGACCGGAGTTTCTGCGGGTTTTGGCTAGGCGCGAGTGGCGAAGTGGTGCTGGTACCATGAGCCGACCGCAACAACGTCCAAAACCTGTAGAAATCCGGCCTTCGGTGGCCCAAATTCGCCCACCGGACAGCGTTGCGTCTTTTGAACGATGCACCGCATCGCCCTTCAAGACGCGCCTTGCCGGTAAACGAATTTGGGCCATCATATGGGTCAATATTAACTTCCTTTGGTATTATCTCTCAATATGACGAAAGGATCGCCGTATTCCGTTCCTGAAAATCGGGTTTTACCCCCAGCATTGGTGCAACCCTTTTAACAATGGCACCAAGAGTAGGCACCGCATTCCACCCGGCAGTCGAAAACCTTCTACCCTCTTCCGGCTGTGGCTCATCAACAATCACCAGCACCACATATTTAGGCTTGTTCATCGGGAAAGCGGAGAGATAGGCGTTGAACTTCTTTTCGCTGGAATAGCGCCCGTTGACCACTTTTTCTGCAGTGCCGGTTTTTCCGCCAAGCAGATAACCCGGCACATCTGCCTTTCGACCAGAACCCTTTAGCGAATTCAGACGAAACACATACCGCATCAAATCGCTGGTTTTTTTACTGATGACCTGTGGCGCATCTTTTTGAGCTTCATCTTTGGTCCGCGGAAACAATGTTGGCCTGACCAGTTTACCGCCATTCACCAGCGCTGCTGCTGCAACCGCCGTTTGCAACGGGGTGGTGGAAACGCCATGACCGAAGGCAATAGTAATTGAATTTACCTTTCTCCATTTTTTGGGCTGGGTTGGACTGGCGACTTCCGGCAGTTCGAATCCCTGCATTCTTGTCAGCAGCCCGAGCCTGGTTAAAAACTCCCGTTGAGCCGGAATTCCCACCTTGTCGGCCATTTTAGCCGCGCCAATATTGGAAGAATAGATGAAGACTTCCGGCACGGACAATATCCGTCGCTTGCCGCGATAGTCCTTAATCGTACTGCCACCAATGCGGATTGGTTTGCGCGCATCAAATTTGTCGGTAATTGCAATCTTGCCGGAATCGAGCGCCATCGCCGTAGTAAAAGCTTTGAAAGTTGAACCCATTTCATAAAGGCCGGCAGACATGCGGTTGAGCCTGTCGGGTTTGCTGGCATCTACCGGATTATTCGGATCATAGTCCGGCAGCGATACCATGCTACGAATTTCACCCGTATCCACATCGATCACAACAGCGGCAGCAGCAATCGCCCGAAATCTTTCAATTGCCTTTTCCAACTCGTTTCGCACCGCATGCTGCACCCGCAAGTCAATCGTCAGCTTTACCGGTTCAAGATCCTGCGCGATGGCAAATCCGGCCTTGTGCAAATCGGCAAGGCCATTGTCATCCAAAAATTTTTCAATGCCCGAAATACCCTCATTATCAATATTGACCAGACCGAGTATGTGGGAGGCTGTGGGGCCACCGGGATAAAACCGGCGGTTTTCACTGCGAAATCCAATACCTGGAATACCAAGCGCCAGTATATCACCCTGTTGTTTGGGCGTTAATTCGCGCTTGATCCACTTAAATGCCGCATCGCTCGAAAACCATTTATAGATTTTTTTGTAGTCCAGATCAGGCAATACCGTCGCAAGCAGCTCCACTGCCTCGTCTGGATCGACAATTCGGCGCGGCTCCGCATAAAGTGACGCCATTTTGATATCCATTGCCAGAATCTGGCCATTGCGGTCGACAAGGTTTGGGCGTGTCGCAGATGTTGAACGGTCTACAATGCGCCTCGATGCCAATTCGGACTCTTCCTGCATTCCGAGCCAGATCAGTTTGCCGCCAAGCGAGGCATAGGTAAGGCCGATCACTGCCATCACCATAACAATACGGTTACCGGTTTGCTCAAGGCGTTTCTTTTGCCCACCCTGCAGCGAGATCTCGCCACTTGCGGAGTTCGCCGGTCCCTTTTGAAATATGCTGGTCAAAAACCTCATTCTGCCGCCCTCTTTATTGACCCGGTTGCCATGGTATCGATTTCTCCAGCCTCCGTCGCGATTGCTCCGATCGGATCCTCAACCACTTTCATTGGCGGCAACTCGTCAAGCGTTGCGATCTGCTCAATCTCAAGCGGCTGCAATTGCAATTCCTCACCAAACCGTTCCGCCATTATCTGCAGATTTGAAGGCTGGTTTAAGACCGCCCAGTCAGCGGTAAGAATATCAATCCTGTCATCTTCCTTGCTGATCGATTTTTGCAGATCTGCAACTTTGCGGGCTGATATTTTGGTTTCAAATTTGACCTGAAACGTCCACACGGCTGCGACAATCATCAGGCCTGTCAAAACAACATCGCTGGATTTGATCATGTTTCATCCTTTCTGGAAATTTCAGTAACGCCGGAAAAATCGGCAAGCCCAAAAACTGAGAAGTTGACATTTTGCGGTGGCGTGTCTGTTCGAACAGCCACGCGCAATTTTGCGGATCTTGCCCTGGGATTGCTGTCGACTTCATCACTGCCGGGTTTTACAACCCCGCGTTCAATGGGGGAAAATGAAGGCAGCACATCATCCGGCTGTGGCAGGTGACGCGAGCCTGCCCCGCCGGCAGCGCGATCGGCAAAAAACCGTTTCACCACCCGGTCTTCAAGCGAATGGAACGATACAACCACAATCCGCCCGCCGGGTTTCAATATTCGTTCTGCCGCCAGAAGTGCCGATGCAAGCTCTTCCAGTTCGCTGTTGAGAAAAATCCGCAATGCCTGAAAGGTCCTGGTTGCAGGGTGAATGCGATCATTCCTGTTTTTGCCGACAGCCTGAGCCACCACATTGGCAAGATCAGTTGTCTGGGAAAACGGTGTTTTGGCGCGGCGTTCAACAATGGCTCTGGAAACTTGCGATGCACGCCGCTCTTCGCCCAGAATACCAATGATCCGGGTCAGGTTTGCCCGTTCACACATATTGACCAGATCAGCTGCGGTCGGCCCGGATTGTTCCATGCGCATGTCGAGCGGGCCGTCATTGCGAAACGAAAACCCGCGCTGTTGTTGATCAAGCTGCATCGAGGATACCCCCACATCAAGAACAACTCCATCAACACTTGAAAACCCTGCACTTTCAGCCAGTTGATCGAGTTTACTGAATCGTCCTTTCAGCAGCAGCAGTTGGTTGTCCGCCTGTTTTTGCAGGCCTGCCCCGGCAGCAATCGCATCGGGATCCCGATCAATACCGATCACCTTTGCACCTCTTGCAAGGATTGCTGAGGAATAACCACCGGCACCAAACGTTCCATCAATAATAATTTCACCCGGTTTGGGATCAAGATAACGCAGCACCTCGCCAAGCATCACAGGGATATGATGAGAGTGCCGGTCGCTCACAATCACCGGACCTCCTGCGGCAAAATTTGCTCCGCCAACCGCTGCTTCATCGCCCGAATGCGCGCACGTGCCTCGTTGCGATAGGCGGCAAACCGCTCCGGCTGCCACATCTGGAAGAAAGTACCGCGGCCGACAAAGGCCACCTTGTCGGTAATGCCTGTGTGTTCGCGCAATGCCTCGCTCAATCCGATACGGCCATCGCCATCGATTTTCATCCATGCACTGTCGCCGTGGTAATAAAATGACAAATCGTCGTAGTCCGATGTCAGCGGGTCGAGTTCGCCCATGCGCTTTTCGTAGGTTTCGAGCAGGTCCGTGCCACCCGCATCGACGCAAAACATATCGATTGAAAGCAGGGTGTAGAGCCGGAATTCCCGGCGCGCTTCGAGGATACTGCGAAAAGAGGCGGGAATGGAAACCCTGCCCTTCTTGTCGACATTGTTGATGGCGTTCGAAAGAAATCGCTCCACCATGCTCTCCGAAATTCAAACCCGCAGCCCCAGCCCCGAATTTTGCCTCTGTTTTTTTGTCTGCCACTGGCAGGAATAATTTGCCCGCCTGTGGCCATTGCCCGGTTTCACTGGCTCCTGCTTGAACAGGTTTGAGTGGCACCAATGAATCGGCAAACAATGCCCTTGGGATACCATGGGGAAATATGGGGGTCAATGGATTCATACAGGAAACCCTACCGATTACTGAGCGGTAATGATAAAATCTGAAAAGCTGCGTTAACCAATTGTGAATCATGAAACTTAAGGTTTGGTTAGGACGTGCATTAATGTTTTGGGAAATGTGCCAGCTGGCCTGTAAGCCGGGTTCTGTATGGCCTTGCGCGCAAAGCCCGCAAAACGTGACGACCATTCGTCTGTGATGTCTGTTACCAGACACCTTGTGGCGACCTACCCGGATGATCAGGCCTGAAAACCGGCCCGGCGACGCTTGCACGCCACCACGTCATCCCTATTCGGTCTTGCTCCCGGTGGGGTTTACATTGCCGCTTCCATTACTGGTCGCGCGGTGGGCTCTTACCCCGCCTTTTCACCCTTGCCGAACCCTTCGAGCCCGGCGGTTTGTTTTCTGTTGCACTTTCCCTGGGGTCGCCCCCGCCGGGTGTTACCCGGCACCGTGTTTCCATGGAGCCCGGACTTTCCTCCCCTCACTATCTTTCGACATTGCAAAGGGCGACCGTCCGGCCAGCTGGCCCGGGGATGTAAGCGATTGGATGCAAGGGGGTCAACAGAATTTACAGCAGCACCCGTATGCAGAGGTGCTGATCGTCAAATTTTCAGGCCATCAAAGCGAATTTCGGCGGCAAGTGTATCTGATCCGGTTTACTTCATTGAGTACATTTACCCGGTCCCGCTCACCCGCGCCAGACGCATCAGCCTTTTTACCTTGCTGCAATAGCGTGCACTGATCGGGTTCATCCGCCTGGCATAGAGACCGGCATTATATTTCAGGATTGTGCCACAAATTGTGCCATCGCCTTTTGCTTTTGCCTTGCGCAAATACATGACACCATATTTGATATTGTTCTCTGGAATATACAGCTGGTTGTTGGTACCGCTGAAACCAATCCCCCGTGCAGTTGCAGGCTTGATCTGCATCAGGCCGATTTCGCCGGCACGCCCCTTGGCATTTACCTTGAAGCTGCTTTCGGAAAAGATTACTGCGCGAATGAACTCATAATTCATACCGTTGGCCTTGGCATATTTACGGATGATGGAATTATAAAGGACAGCGCGTTTGGCATAGGGCAAGGCCGACTGGCGACGGCGTTCTGCCGGCGGTAGTGAGGCCAGTTCACGGCCCGTTACTGCATCAATATCCGGGTTTGCAACAATATCCGGCTCAATATCATCGCTGTAAAGCCGCCGTGCATAGGGTCGATTGCCCGGCACCGGAATTCTCGAAAGGCTGGCAAACTGCAGAGTGCCTGACACATCATCGCCCTGCCCTGTCCCGGCGCTGTTAAGAGACAGCACCGGTTGGCCGTTTCCATTGCCGGTATTCTGCACCTGACAGGCAGACAATACCCCAAAAAAGAGAAGCATTACCAATCGACGAAGTGTCGAGGACGGTCTGCCCACAAAAACCAAATTCATAACTGCCCCAAAAATATTAATTCTACCTCATCCTAATACAGGTCGCCGAAATTTACCCGGATCACATAACAATGGCAACAGCCGACCGTTACACCTTGCCTTTGATAATTCGACGTACTTTATTGCAATAGCGCCGTGATATCGGGTTCATCCGCTTTGCCCCGTGACCGGCATTATATTTTAGGATTGCGCCGCAGGTTGAACGGCCACCGAGCCGGTAGGCCTTGCCGAGATAGCGCATGCCGTATTTTATGTTGGTTTCAGGCTTGTAGAGGCCACGAACAGAGCCCCTATATCCCATGCCGCGCGCTGTCCGGCTGCGTACCTGCATTAGACCGACTTCGCCAGCCTTACCCCGGGCGCCAGCGCGAAACCCGCTTTCCACTTGCACGACTGCTCGAGCCAAAGCGTAGGGAATCCCGTTTGCACGCGCGTGACGACGAATGAGGGCGTCATACTTGCGACTACCTTTTTGGGCCCTGCGCGCCCGGTATTTGCCTTTTTTAGCGCGGTGGACATGGACATTTTTTCGGCTTGAATACGCTTTGCGGCCTGAATTAACTCTGGTTTTTTTTACAGCCTTTTTTGCCTTCTTTTTTTTGCCGGCTTTGTTGTCAACCGCATCCACAGGATTGTAGGAGGACACATCTTCCTCCTCCTCAATATTTGTTCGAGGTCCAACAGTGATGCGTGAAACCGGTTGCCCCTTTTCAAGATTGTTTCCAAAGCCGGTTCCGGCGTATGTTGACGACCCTGTCCGTGCAACCTGACATCCGGAAAGAATGGACACACCAAAAAGCATCGTCGCGACAAGCGTCACGTTTTTTACGTTCATCATATTAAGCTCATATATTCGCGGTTATACTCAATTACTGGTTTCTGCGGCTACTATTGCGCATCCTGTCAACGCATAATAAAGTTAATCGCGACCATGTTTAGCCCGCCGTATTCAAACCTTGTTTCAATATTGAAACACAAGGAAGGTCAGGAATTCATTGGTGTTTTTACCCTTGATCCGCGGCTTCGAGCGGTGGGGAAAGAGGCAGCGCATCCAACAATCGGTGCAGGGTTTCAATTGTGGATTTGTCAGCAATTCCATCCACCCGCCCCGGCCGAAAGTGGCGCTGGAATGCGGCAATGCAGGCTTGTGTTAATTCATCAAAATGACTTGTAATTTCAACATGGTAGCCGTAGGAAGCAAGCATGGTCTGCAGTTCCCTGACTGGCACGCCACTATCTCCGCTGCGATAGCAGATACCGCTGCTGACTACTTCCGGTTCAACCCAATTGCCGATGCCTGCCTGATAGAGCTGCTGCCAGGGAAATTTCTCGCCGGGATCCTCCTTGCGGAGCGGTGCAACATCTGAATGCGCCAGCACATTACGTTGGGGAATAGTCAAACGGCTGCCACAATCCAGACACAATTTAATCACCGCATCGATCTGCCTGGATGGAAATTCCCTGTATCCAAATTCATGGCCCGGATTGACAATTTCGATACCGATAGATGTCGAATTTATATCCGCCTCTCCCCGCCAGCCGCCTTTTCCCGCATGCCAGGCCCGCATTTCTTCTGCGACCAACTGTATTATGGTACCATCCTCATCGATAAAATAGTGGCAGGAAACACCGCTTTCAGGATTACACAACCAGTCCAGGGCGGCGGGCCCAGACGTCATGCCGGTATAGTGCAGGATAATTAAATCGGGAATTTTATCCTGGGGCCGTTCACCAAAATTGGCTGAAGCGCGCGTTTTGGTCACATATTGACTGTCAGGAAGTAACAACAGGCTTGCGCTCCAGCAAAATTTCTTCCCAGGCCGAATTGATGCAGGCCAGCCGTTCATTGGCAATCATGATAAATTCCGGCGGAACACCGCGCGCAATCAGTTTGTCGGGATGATTATCCACCACGCGTTTGCGATAGTGAGCCTTAAGTGTGTCAAAATCCCAGTCGCGACTGGCACCCAGCATGATATAGGGATCACGATCTCCAAGCGATACATGGCGCATCAACAGGCGTTGAAAAGCCGTTTCATCAAGTTCGAAAACAACCGCCACATGCTCGATAAATTCAAGCTCGCGCTCATGCAGCACATCATCTGCTTTGGCAATATGAAACAGCCCGTCAAGAACGTCACGCAGGACTTCGCCATCTTCCGGAAACAGCCTTTTCACCTGCCTTGCATAGGCATCAAAACCGGAAACATCCTTGCGCGCCAGATTAAAAAGCCGCGCCACATTGTCCATCTCATCATCCGGCACATTGAATATTTCGCGGAAAGCAGCAATTTCGTCTTCGGTGACAACACCATCCGCCTTTGCCATCTTGGCTGAAAGCGCAATGATCGCAATTGAAAACGACACCTGCTTTCGGGTTTCCTCGTCACCTTCAAATACAGTGCGCACTTTCTCAACCAGCGAAGAGATTGCCTCGCCCGTTACTTGAGTAAGGAACTTACCAATTTCGGTCCAGATTGACATGGCTTGATTATAAGCGAGTCGCTTTCCACAAGCGAGTCAGCCCCCATTTATCCTCACACTATTCGACCAGCAATCTGTGGCGATGTTATGTCATCGGTCAGTGCAGGAAACAGAATAATAACAAGAACTCAGGCAATGAGATTACTGTCACTTGCTCTTTTTGCCCAACTTGTTCGTGCCGGCCGTCGAGCAACCCATTGCCGTTACTGCTGCAAAGGCACCCTGACGAAGATTGCGAACCATTGATACTGCGGCAAACGGGTTATTTGTTTCCAGAAATTTCGTCGCCTCTTCCTGGGCCTTCTTCATTCTCTTCGAATTCTCGGCTATTGCAGCGTCCCCGCCATCCTTGCAGTCACGTTTGGATTTGCCTTTGCTGCGAGCCGCATTGCGGACGGTTCTTCTCGCATCCGACTGAACAAACCAGGGTAATTGATCTATTGTAAGCTGTTCGGAATTTGAACCGGAATTGCTTTTTTTTGACTTGAAACTTGCCTGGGAAATGGAAGAGAAGCCGAAAAAAGACGTTTTTCGCATTTGCCGGTCGTCTAAATTGTTCTTGTCTACAGGCTCATTGACTGCCAGTTCGACAGGTTCTTCGGATTCCGGCAAATACTGAATGCCAACATAACCAAGGCTTGCCACAGACAATACACAAGCTGCAACTGTTGCCATCCAGTTCAGCTTGTT
>QIIJ01000360.1 GCA_003232595.1 Aurantimonadaceae bacterium
TTGACCCTGGTTGAGGGGCTGCGTTCCGGTGGTCATCGTGATGCAAGAACCATCGAAGGGCCGCAGGAGATTGCGCCAATTTTGGCCACGCTTGCCGGTAAGGGCGACATCATCATTTTTCTTGGCGCAGGCAACATCACCCAATGGGCCTACGCATTGCCAGATGAACTGGCCGCGTTGGGGGCGTGATGGGCGGGATTTCACTTCTTTCCCGGCTGCAAGACCGGTTCAAAGGTATCCGCGGTCGCCTTACCCCGGATGCGATGATGGACAGAATAACATGGTTTCGGGTCGGCGGCCCGGTTGAGATTTTGTACCAGCCGGCTGATGAGGATGATCTGGCGCTGTTTTTGCAAAAACTGCCGGAGGAAGTTCCGGTAATGGCGGTTGGCATTGGTTCCAATCTTCTGGTTCGTGATGGTGGGGTGGACGGCGTGGTAATACGTCTTTCGGCCAAAGGCTTTGGATCACTGAAAATGGCCGGTGAAAACCGGATCAGGGCAGGAACTGCCACACCAGATAAAAGACTGGCGGCATTTGCACTGGAAAACCGACTTGGTGGGTTCGCTTTCTATCATGGTATTCCCGGTGGCATTGGTGGCGCGCTTCGAATGAATGCAGGTGCCAACGGAACAGAGACAACCGAGAGGGTGATCGAGGTTCACGCTATAGATCGGGCAGGCAATACCCGAGTATTGAGCCATACGGACATGGGCTATTCCTATCGCCATTCTGCGGCATCTGATGAGCTGATATTCACCTCCGCCCTGTTCGAGGGAATACCTGCGACCAGTGAAGACATTCAAAACCAAATGGATGCGGTGCAGCATCACCGTGAAACTGTGCAGCCAATTCGTGAGAAGACCGGCGGATCGACGTTTAAAAATCCTGCAGGCCATTCTTCATGGAAGCTGATTGACGAAGCTGGATTGCGCGGTTTTCGTGTTGGCGGCGCTGAGATGTCTGTGATGCATTGCAACTTCATGATCAACACAGGCAATGCCACAGCCCACGACCTTGAACTTTTGGGCGAAACCGTTCGTCGGCGGGTTTTTGAGCATGCAGAAATTGAATTGCGGTGGGAAATCAAGCGGCTTGGCAACTTTGTTACAAAAAGTGAAATTATTCCATTTCGGCCAAAATTGAATCATTAGAATCCCTTAGGCGCAAGCGCTGCAAAACTGATTCAAAACAATCGCATTAAGTGCATGAACGGGGGCTTGCATCATTGTTGCGAGTCTGATTCTTACGCCTTTAAGACAGAATTTTCGGTGTATTTGGATACCATTCTGTCATGGGGTGACAAATGAGTGGAAAACACGTCGCTGTCCTTATGGGCGGCTGGTCTTCAGAGCGTTCAGTGTCGTTGTCTTCAGGTGAAGCCTGCGCCGATGCGCTTGAAAAAGAGGGTTATCGTGTTACCCGGGTCGATGTGGGTCGTGATGTCAGTGCTGTGCTTACAGAATTGAAGCCGGATGTGGCTTTCAATGCCCTGCACGGGCCGCATGGCGAAGACGGTACTATCCAGGGCGTGCTCGAATACCTGCAAATCCCTTATACACATTCCGGAGTTCTGGCCTCGGCCCTTGCGATGGACAAGGCGCGGGCAAAGACCGTGGTCAGGCGGCATGGAGTGACCGTCGCCGATGCCAAAATCATGCACCGTCTTGAGGCTGCAGAAAAACATGCCATGAAACCGCCCTATGTGGTCAAGCCGGTGGCCGAGGGCTCAAGTTTTGGCGTGTTGATTGTCCGTGAAGATCGCCCTGCACCACCGCAGGAATTATATTCGAGCGACTGGCCTTATGGTGATACTGTTATGGTCGAACGCTATATCGCCGGGCGTGAGATAACCTGTGCTGTTATGGGAGATGTGGCGCTGGGGGTGACGGAAATCCTCCCAATCGGCGATGGATTCTACGACTTTGACGCAAAGTATCGTGAAGGTGGATCAAATCACGTCTGTCCGGCAGAAATTTTACCAAATATTTACCAAAAAATTCAGACAATGTCCCTGAAAGCACACAAGGCTGTTGGTTGTCGCGGTGTGAGCCGTTCGGATTTCCGTCTTGATGACCGGGTGAACGGCTTCAACGAGCTGGTCTGGCTGGAGGTGAATACTCAGCCGGGCATGACGCCGACATCGCTGGTGCCGGAATTGGCCGAGCATGCGGGACATTCGTTTGGTGAGCTTTTGAGTTGGATGGTGGAGGACGCAAGTTGTTGTCGTTAGGGCGAATAGGGAAGACGAGGTCGCGGGCAGTTCAGCCTGTCGATGGTGATGGTGTCGCCGATCGCCGGGTGTTGCCTCGCCCATTGCGTTTTGCTTATCGCCACCTTTCGCGACTGGTTGACAGTTCTGCGCCGATGCGCGCGGGAACGGGTAGCCTCCTGGCGCTTGGATTTCTGGCGTCTGCAATTGCCTATGGTGTTTACAAGGGTGGGCACGGCAATGCGATTTTGTCGTCAGCCGCATCGAGTGCCGGATTGAAGGTTGATGCAATCAGGATCAGTGGCCAGATTGAAACCGAAGAAGGCGAAGTGCTCGCAGCGCTTGATCTTGTCAACAACAGCGCGCTGCTCGGGCTTGATTTGCAGGATGCGCGCCAAAGGCTAATGGCGCTGCCCTGGATTGAGCAGGTTTCTTTGAGAAAGTATTTTCCTGACAAGCTGGAAATCGAACTGGTTGAGAAAAAACCTTTTGCGGTCTGGCAAAATGATGGTCAGTTCAGCGTTATTGAAAGTGATGGCAAGATCATTGCCCGGATTGCAGGTTTCAGACATCCGAGGTCACGGCTGGCCATGCTGCCGCGTATTGTTGGCAAGGGGGCGGAAAAAAGAGCGCCCGAGCTGTTTGAGCTTGTATCATCATACCCTTCGATGGTCTCTCGGGTAAGCAGTTTTGTCCGGGTGGCAGATCGTCGTTGGGATATTCAACTGCGAAACAACGTGATTGTACAATTGCCGGAACGCCGTGAAAAACTGGCTCTGGCATCGGTGATGAAGCTCGACCGGGAACGTCAGCTGTTGTCGCGGGCGATTGAGGCTGTCGACATGCGATTGGAAGACCGAATGGTGTTACGGCTTGAGCCTGAAGCCGCTGACAAGCGACGAATATCTGTAAAAGAACGTTACAAGAGAATGCGTAAGGCGGAGAAGAGCATATGAGCCTTTTTCGACCAAAATCCACCATGCCGCGTATGAGCCCGCTCTCAGCTAAACGCTCGACTGTTGTTTCGGTTCTGGATATCGGCACATCTAAAATCTGTTGTCTGATTGCAAAATTGCGGCCACGGGAGGAGCGGGGCCTGCTGGCCGGGCGAACTCACCGGATTGAAGTGCTCGGCATTGGCCATCAGCGCGCGAACGGTATTAAGTCGGGTGTGGTTGTCAATCTGGATGCGGCCGAGCATGCCATTCGTCTGGCGGTTGATGCAGCTGAGCGTATGGCTGGAATTACGGTGGATTCGCTAATTCTCAATGTTTCGTCCGGTAGACTTGCCAGTGATACCTATTCAGCCAGTGTGGCGCTTGATGGCCATGAAGTTGAGGAAGGCGATATCCGCCGGGTTCTCAGTGCTGGCAGCGCCCATGCGGAGCGTGAGGGCCGGGTGGTAGTTCACTCAATCCCGATCGGATATGCGCTGGACAGTGATCACGGAATCGCCGATCCGCGCGGCATGCTTGGGCAGTCGCTTGGCGTCGATATGCATGTGGTCAATGCTGAATCCGGGCCGTTGCGTAATCTCGAATTGTGCATCAATCGTGCCCATCTTTCGGTGGAGGCACTGGTAGCCACCCCCTATGCCAGCGGACTTTCTGCGCTGGTCGAAGATGAAACCGAAATGGGGTGTGCCTGCATTGATATGGGCGGTGGCACGACCACGCTTTCGGTATTTTTGGGCGGGCGGTTTGTCTTTACCGATGCAATTGCTGTTGGTGGCAACCATGTTACGATGGATCTGGCCCGCGGACTTTCCACCCGGCTTGATGATGCCGAACGGTTGAAGGTGCTGCATGGTTCCGCTTTGCCGAGTGTTTCTGATGACCATGACATAATTTCCGTGCCGCCAATCGGCGAGAACGAGCAGGATATGCCCGTTCAGGTGCCAAGGGCTCAGGTGACCCGTATTATCCGTCCGCGCATAGAGGAAACTCTGGAATTGATCCGCGACCGGCTTAACCGGTCCGGTTTTGCCGGTGCGGTCGGCAAACGTATTATTCTTACAGGCGGTGCCAGTCAGTTGACCGGGATCAGTGAAGTGGCGCGCAGAATTTTAACCCGTAACGTGCGGCTTGGCCGCCCGCTGGGTATTAAGGGATTGCCTGAGGCGGCAAAGGGGCCTGCATTTTCAACTGCCGTCGGCTTGCTGATCTATCCGCAAATCGCCCAGATTGAGCAATTCAGTGCATTCCCCTCGGGGCGCCAGCAATTAACCGGCACTGACGGGGCATTTGCCCGGGTCAGCCGCTGGTTGAAAGAGAGTTTGTAAATGGAACATCCAACCAACGACACAAAAACTGAAACGGGGCCGTCAGGCTGCCACAACAACGACGAGGAAGTCATGACTATCAATTTGCAAAGCCCGGAAATCACTGAGCTGAAGCCCCACATTACCGTATTTGGTGTTGGCGGTGGTGGCGGTAATGCGGTCAACAACATGATCAATACCAGTCTTGACGGGGTGGATTTTGTGGTTGCCAATACAGATGCCCAGGCGCTCACCATGTCAAAGGCCGAGCGGGTCATTCAAATGGGTGTTGCCGTTACCGAAGGTCTTGGTGCGGGTTCCCAGCCCGAGGTTGGCCGTGCCGCCGCAGAAGAATGCATTGATGAAATCAATGATCATCTGACCGGCGCACATATGGCATTTGTTACCGCCGGAATGGGCGGTGGTACTGGCACGGGAGCGGCGCCCGTGGTTGCCCGCGCGGCCCGTGAAAAAGGTATTTTGACCGTAGGTGTCGTTACCAAGCCGTTTTCGTTTGAAGGCCAGCGGCGTATGCGCACCGCTGAACTGGGCATTGAGGAATTGCAGGAAAGTGTTGATACGCTGATCGTTATTCCAAACCAGAATCTTTTCCGTATTGCCAATGACAAAACCACCTTTGCCGATGCATTTGCGATGGCTGACCAGGTGCTCTATTCGGGCGTTGCCTGTATTACGGATCTGATGGTCAAAGAGGGATTGATCAACCTCGATTTTGCCGATGTGCGTTCGGTAATGCGCGAAATGGGTCGTGCCATGATGGGCACAGGTGAATCCTCCGGTGAAGGCCGCGCAATGAATGCAGCCGAAGCTGCCATTGCCAATCCGCTTCTTGATGAAACATCAATGGCCGGTGCAAATGGACTGCTTATTTCCATTACCGGTGGCCGTGACATGACCCTGTTTGAAGTGGATGAAGCCGCAACCCGCATTCGCGAGGAAGTGGATACGGAAGCGAATATTATTCTTGGCGCGACATTCGATGAGAGCCTTGAAGGAATTATCCGCGTTTCGGTGGTGGCAACCGGTATCGATAAAGAAGCCAAGTCGCAAGCCACCAGGCCGCAAACCATAGAAACTGCCCAAAGGCAGACAACAAGTCTGCCGATCAGGTCAGTTGCACCGGCCTCGGCTGTTGCTGCAAGCACTGTTGCCGGAAGCGCAACACCTGCGGCAACTGCTGAAAATGCAATTGAAAAAGAGCTGGAAATTGCCAGGCCAGTGCCCGCGGCGAGCGATCCAAAAGTTACGATTGCCCCTTTTAAACCGGAAAATGCGGTATTCAGCGAACCAGTCAACGAGGAGGATTTTGTTGCCGCACTTGAATCTGAAATGGAAATTTCCGTCGCCCCCAAGGTACCGGTTGCCCAGCGCGTAGTTGAAGCGCCGGAAATGCCGAGAGTTGAGGATTTCCCGCCCATTGCCCAGCAGGAATTCAATGCACAGTCCAGCCCTCAGTCCGAGGACAAAGGACCATTTGGATTGTTGAAGCGCCTGGCCAATGGTCTGGGTACCAGTGACAAATCTGAAGAAGCAAGGATGCAGGCCCGACCGGCTCCGGCTGCCGCGCCACTACCGCGTCAGGCGGTTGCAAGGGAAGACAACAACCCCTATGCACCACCACGCAACAGTTCTGTGGATGCCCATGGCAGAGTGACACCCGCTCCTTCAGCGACTCACGACGATGATCAGTTGGATATTCCTGCATTCCTGCGCCGTCAGTCGAACTGATCACTGTAATATTGTGTAACAATTGTAATAGCTGTGGATGAACAGGATTTGAAAAATCATCTTCAACACATTGTTATACAAGGTAAAAATTGAGCGTTAACCGAGTGTTAATGCATTAATAAAACGTAAGAAAGCGTGATTTGTTGGACCATGTATTGCGGACTATATTTGGACACAATTGCCAAATGACCAATGAAGTAACAACCTGGTATAGGCAACAAAACAATCCCGTAAAAATGCGGGACCTGATCAATGTGTTGGGGTGGGGTTAATATGAGAATGAATTTGCTGGGTTACCAGGCGACTTTGAGCGACCGGATAGATCTTTCAGGTGTGGGAGTTCACAGTGGTAAACCTGTGTCCATCTCCTTGCTGCCTGCGGATCCGAATACTGGCGTTGTATTTCAGCGGACCGATTTGGATGAGCAGGGTGAAACTGACATTCCGGCGATCGTTCGCTCTGTCGGAGCGACAGATCTGTGCACCGTGCTTGGTGATCCATCCAAAATGCATGTAGCCACCGTTGAACATCTGATTGCCGCCCTGCGTTCGCTGGATGTGGACAATGTAATCGTTGAAATTGATGGCGCTGAGGTGCCTGTCATGGATGGCAGCGCCGAGGTGTTTGTTGATGCAATCGATCAGGTCGGGCTTTGCCGTCAGGCTGTACGTCGCCGTTATATCAGAGTCAAGAAGGCCGTGCGGGTCGATATGGGCGCTTCCTGGGGCGAATTTACACCCTATGAGGGAACCCGGTTTGAGATCGAAATTGATTTTGACTGTGAACTGATCGGGCGACAGAAATTTGCAAGCGATCTTACCGCTGATGTGTTTCGCCGGGAATTATCCAGAGCCCGGACATTTGGGTTTATGAAAGATGTTGAGCGGCTGTGGGCTGCGGGTTATGCTCTTGGTTCCAGCCTTGAAAATTCCGTGGTTATCTCTGATGACAACAAGATCATCAATCCCGAAGGTCTGCGGTATCGCGATGAGTTTGTTCGCCACAAGGCCCTTGATGCTGTGGGAGATCTGGCGTTGGCAGGTGCGCCAATACTTGGCTGTTTCCGTTCCTATCGTGGTGGCCACAAGCTTAATGCACTTGCCCTGCGCACGCTTCTTTCCGATGCTGATGCCTATGAAGTTGTTGAATCACCAGCCCAGCGCGAACATGCGGCTCATGCAGAGCTGGTTGCCATTCACGCACCGATGTTTGCCGCTGAAACATCGTGATGTGATCCGCAGCGCGGCAATATCAGTCGGGCTGCACAAAAATGGTGATACTGATACGCTGAATACATATTTCGCCATAAAAATGCGGCATTCAGAGACCATTGCATTGGTCAAATTCGATTGAGTAGTGTAGTGGTGGTGCCAATGGCAGATAATTTGGTGCCAAGATGATCAAGTCAGGTTTGCAAGTGGTTGATAAATACCCGGTTTTGAGCAATAAATTTCGAATAAACAACGGTTTGCCAGGGCTTGGCAGGACAGCACGGTTTGCATTGCTTGGTGCAGGTTTGCTGCTTGCTTCATGTGCATCCAACAGCGGCAGCACGACCAATGAGTTTGTGGATAATACAGAGCCAGCAGACAAGTTGTACAACGAAGCGCTGGCCAATATTGACGCCGGGCGTACGTCTGAAGCCCTTCGCAAATTCACGGAAGTTGACAAGCAACACCCCTATTCGAATTACGCCCGTAAATCGATGGTTATGTCTTCCTATCTCACCTACAGGCAGGGGAAATACGCGGAAACGATCAATACTGCCCAGCGGTTTGTTTCGCTTTTTCCAGGCGATCCTGAGGCGGCCTATGCCCAATACCTGGTTGGCATGGCGTATTTCCGTCAAATCCCGGATGTGACACGCGATCAGGTGACTACCAAAAAAGCCATTCGGGCAATGAACGAGGTTATCGAGCGTTTCCCTGATAGCGAATATGTTGATGATGCAAAATCGAAAGTCCGCGTGGCCCGTGATCAACTGGCAGGCAAGGACATGCAGATTGGCCGTTATTATCAGGAACGCGATGAACACCTTGCTGCAATTAACCGCTTCAAAAGGGTGGTTACCAACTATGCCAATACCCGCCATATTGAAGAGGCGCTGGCAAGGCTGACAGAATCATACTTTTCCCTTGGTCTGGTTGATGAAGCGCAAGCAGCGGCGGCTGTTCTGGGGCACAATTTCCCGGAAAGCCAATGGTATTCCGATTCCTACAAGTTGTTGCAGACAAAAGGTCTGGAACCGAGGGAAAACAAGGGTTCATGGTTTGCGCGGGTTGGCAAGACGCTGGTTGGCAGCTAGAGCACTTTTAACCAGTTTGACTCCATCAAATGCTTCAATATGGTCGAAATATGCTCTAGGCATATACACCTGTTCTGATTCTTACCGGTGAATCATGCTAACCGCTCTTTCGATCCGCGATATTGTTCTCATCGAAAAACTTGATATTGGCTTTGAAGCCGGGCTATCGGTGCTTACTGGAGAAACCGGCGCCGGTAAATCTATATTACTTGATGCGCTTGCACTGGCGCTGGGATTTCGCGGCGACGGCGGGCTTGTTCGTGCGGGCCAGTCAAAAGGTCAAATCACCGCCATCTTCGATATACAGGCAGACCATCCGGTTCATTGGTTCCTGCAGGACAATGATCTTCGCGAAGATGCGGATGAACCGGTTATCCTGCGCCGCATCCAGAATGCCGATGGCAAGACACGGGCATTTGTCAATGACAACCCGGTCAGTGCCGGATTGCTGCGGAAATTGGGCGACATGCTGGTTGAAATCCACGGCCAGCACGACGACCGCGCTCTTGTTGATACCGCATCACACCGGGCATTGCTCGATGCGTTCGGCGGGCTTGAGGAAGATGTGGCATCGCTTAATGCAGACTACCAGCACTGGCGCAAGGCACACGACGCGCTGAACCGGCTTGAAGCAAAGGTGAGTGCGGCTGCGCGTGAGGCTGATTATCTGCGTTCATCTGTAAATGAACTGGTTGAGCTTGCTCCCCGGGAGGGCGAGGAAAATGAGCTTGCGGATCGCCGCCAGATGATGATGAAAGCAGAAAAGATTGCCGGCGATATTGATGACGCCCGTGATGTGCTTTTGGGCAGTGCATCACCCGTACCGGTCATTGCAAATACGCTGAAACGGCTTGAGCGCAAGGCCGAGGAGGTGCCGGGACTGTTGGAGGTGACGATTGAACACCTGGCGGCTGCACTCGATCAATTATCAGAAGCGCAAATGGCAATAGAAGCCGCGATGCGCGATGCCGAATTCAGCCCGCAAGATCTTGAGGATACAGAAGAACGGTTGTTCGCGTTGCGGGCGGCATCAAGAAAATACGGGGTGCCGGTGGAAAATCTTGCGACCCTTTCACAGAAACTACGCAAGGATCTGGATGATTTGGATGCGGGGGAAGAGCAGCTAGCACAATTGGAAGAAAAGGTCAGAATGTCGCGCATAGCACTTGAGAAGCAGGCCGATAAGCTTTCCAGGAAACGCATGAAAGCCGCAGCCACCCTGCAAAAAGCTGTAATGGCCGAGCTTCCAGCGCTCAAACTGGAGCAGGCTGAGTTTATTGTTAATCTGGCCAGTGACCCTGAAAAAATCACTGCTGAAGGGCACGACATTGTGGAATTTCACGTGCGCACCAATCCAGGAAGCCGCGCCGGGCCTATGATGAAAGTTGCCTCCGGTGGTGAGCTTTCGCGTTTTTTGCTCGCGCTCAAGGTGGTGCTGGCAGATCGTGGCTCTGCGCCAACGCTTGTATTTGACGAAATTGATACGGGCGTTGGCGGAGCTGTGGCCGATGCCATCGGCAAACGTTTGGCACGTCTTGCTGATCAGGTGCAGGTGCTGTCTGTTACCCATGCTCCACAGGTGGCGGCGCGGGCTGATAATCATCTGTTGATTGCCAAGGGCGCGGGCCAAAATGGCGGAATTGCTACCACACTTTGTGAAATCTCCGATAGTGCTCGACTGGAGGAAGTTGCCCGAATGCTATCTGGCGCTCAAATAACGGATGAGGCGCGGGCAGCAGCGCAAAAACTGATTGCCCACACAGAATAAGCTTTTTAAGATAAATATGATGACCATCGAGTTGTCGGCGGAAGCATTAAAATGACCAACAACAAAAAAACAGATGCGCTGACAGAGGCTGAAGCCGCAATCGAACTCGAAACCCTGGCCGAAACAATTCATGGCGCCAACAAGGCCTATTACAGTGACGATAACCCTGAATTGAGTGATGCTGATTATGATGCGCTGTGGCAGCGAAACCAGGCAATTGAGCAACGTTTTCCGAAACTCAAGCGTGAGGACAGCCCAAGCGATAAAATAGGTTCGGCGGTTCAGGAAAAATTTGAAAAAATTACTCATTCTGTACCAATGTTGTCGCTGGACAATGCATTCAGCGATGAGGATGTGGCGGATTTTGTTGCCCGGGTGCGGCGGTTTCTGGGTTTGCCACAGGAGCAGGCTCTGGCGCTTACGGCTGAGCCGAAAATCGACGGGCTGTCCCTGTCTCTGCGCTATGAAAATGGCGTTCTTGTATCAGCCGCGACCCGTGGTGACGGGACGATCGGGGAAAATGTTACCGCCAATGCGCGCACCATCAGGGATATTCCGGCACGGCTTAAGGGCGATAATGTACCTGATATTGTCGAAGTGCGCGGTGAAGTATTTCTTGGCCACAAGGATTTTGCCGCCCTCAATGCGCAGATGGAAGCGGAAGGCAGGCAGACCTATGTCAATCCGCGCAATACGGCTGCGGGATCCCTGCGCCAGTTGGACACAAAAATTACGGCCAGCCGACCGCTGCAGTTTTTTGCCTATGCCTGGGGTGTCATGAGTGCGATGCCGGCTGCTACGCAAATGGCCATGGTCACGGTGTTCAAAGACTGGGGTTTCAGAATCAACCCGTTGATGCAGTGCTTTGAAACCGTTGGTGAATTGATCGCCCATTATCATCACATTGAGCAGCAGCGCGCTTTGCTTGGTTATGATATTGACGGGGTTGTTTACAAAGTTGACGATCTTGTTCTGCAGGAGCGGCTTGGCTTTGTATCACGCAGTCCGCGCTGGGCAACTGCCCATAAATTTCCTGCTGAAACGGCAATCACAATTCTTAATGAAATCGAGATTCAAGTGGGTAGAACCGGTGCGCTTTCGCCAGTTGCAAGGCTTGAACCAGTGACTGTTGGTGGCGTTGTGGTCTCTAATGCGACCCTGCATAATGAGGATTATATCAGGGGAATTGGTTCTGATGGTGAGCCCATTCGCGAGGGCCGGGATTTGCGGCCTGGTGACACTGTTACCATCTATCGTGCTGGTGACGTTATTCCCAAAGTTATGAATGTGGATATTTCGAAACGAGCG
>QIIJ01000126.1 GCA_003232595.1 Aurantimonadaceae bacterium
ATTAACGTATCGGCAATCTCCGGGTAACGCTTTGCTTCTTCTATGGTCGCCGTCGGTTCACCAAGATATTCTATGACAAATCCTGTATTGATGAGGAGATTAATCCAGCCTGAAAGGGTTCGGTGGAATCTGGGGACCTTGAACAGATCGGCAATATCCGCACCATTTCTAACAGCACTACCGAAGGTCCACTCCTCAATGTTTCCATCAAGTTCGACAAAATAATCAGCCAGCTCGACAGCGTAGTCGTTGCCATTCTCGTCGCGAAGTGGCCTTCTGTGCGGAGGCGCAAAACAAGGGTGCAGAATTGAAAACTGAAAAAAACCACCGGAACGGACCACCCTGAAGGCTTCAGCCAGTGCGATATCATGATTGGCAATATCCATCATGCACATAAAGGCAGTGGCAAAATCAAATTGCCCGCCCTCGAAAGGAAGTGCTGTCGCATCCGCAACAGTATAGGAAATCCCCAATGGTTTTTTGGCCTCAAATTCCATTGCATGGCGAATAAATGTGGGGGCAACATCAATTGCTTCAATTTTACCGCCAAGTTCCGCCAGCTTGCGGGTATTGCTGCCTTCACCGCACCCGATATCTAACCCTGAAAGGCCGGATATCGCCGGTAAACATATTAAAAACGAAGGTGTGTTGTGCCTATCGCGATAAACATCATGTCCTGCCCGGGTAAGCTTGGTCCAGGTTTCAGCATTACCCTCCCAGTGCCGGGCCACCTGGGAAGTTGTCGTCGCATAATCCGCCATAGTACGTGACCCTTCGGCAAATTCTTTGTATAAAACCCTTTGCCTGCAGATTATAGCCCGCAAAACATATTATTACATACATACTTTCATTGAGTCCCGGACGCCTGATAACAAAATCAAGTCAATATTGGCCCGTTTACGGTCCAATATACAATTCTCATTTGTTTTTGGCTATTGTATTGCGTCCTTGCGCTTGGTCGCACCGTGCACGAATTAAATCAAAACCCTTCAATCCGGGCCGCTGGCTTGGCCAGTTCCTTTGCTGCTGCAACCATTTGTTTTTGTACTTTTTCGAAGGCTCGGACTTCAATCTGCCTGACCCTTTCGCGCGAAATATTGAACTCGCCCGAGAGTTCTTCAAGTGTCATCGGATCTTCGGAAAGACGTCTTGCCTCGAATATCCGCTGTTCACGTTCATTCAGCACACCGAGCGCCTCGTGCAGCATTTCGCGGCGGGTTTCGAGCTCATCCTGCTTGATCAGGGTGGTTTCCTGGCTTTCGCTGTCATCGACCAGCCAGTCCTGCCACTGGCCCGATTCGCCCTCAGCTGAACGCAGCGGTGCATTGAGTGAGGCATCGCCCGAAAGGCGCTGGTTCATCGAACGCACTTCTTCTTCAGATACGCCCAGTGTCTTGGCGATCTTTTCGACATGCTCATGTTTAAGCTCACCGCCTTCGATGGCCTTGATCTTGCCCTTGAGCTTGCGCAGATTAAAGAACAACCGCTTTTGATTGGCAGTGGTTCCCATCTTGACCAGGCTCCACGAACGCAACACATATTCCTGAATGGAGGCCTTGATCCACCACATCGCATAGGTCGCAAGGCGAAAGCCTTTTTCCGGGTCGAATTTTTTTACCGCCTGCATAAGACCCACATTGCCCTCGGAGATCACTTCGCCGACAGGGAGCCCGTAGCCACGATAGCCCATGGCGATCTTCGCCACCAGACGCAAATGGCTGGTTACAAGCTTGTGAGCAGCATCGCGGTCATCATGCTCAGCATAACGCTTGGCCAGCATATATTCCTGCTGCGGCTCAAGCATTGGAAATTTGCGGATTTCTTCCATGTAGCGGGAAATCCCGTCCTGCCCGGAAGTTACTGCGGGTAAATTTGATCCAGCCATATTACAACCCTCCCTCGTGAATACACCTATTGCCAAAATTAGAGCAATCGAACCCGAAAATCGCGGGTTAATCGTTGGTAGACGATAATATAGGGGTAATTTTGGCTAAATCACGGAAATAATATTACAAATTCGTTAGATTGTTGAAAATTCAGCAATAACCCGCTGCAAGTCCGGCGGTGGCGGGGCGGAAAATTCAACATAATCGCCTTTGATCGGGTGTGAGAAGCCCAGGCTTTCTGCGTGAAGCGCCTGCCGGTTAAGATCTGCAATCGCGCTTTTCAGCCCACCCGGAAGGATTTGCACTTTTGTCTGGAAATGCCGGCCATATTCCTGATCACCCACCAGCGGATGGCCGATATGGGAAAGGTGCACCCGAATCTGGTGAGTACGGCCTGTTTCCAGCACACATTCGATCAGCGATGCCACCGGGTCGCGCGCCTCAGCCTCGCCAAAGATTTTGCGGATTGTAAAATGGGTGATTGCCTGTTTGGCATCCGCTTTATCATCATTGACAACAGCGCGTTTCAACCGGTTTTTCGGATGGCGCCCCAGCGGTGCATCAATGCTACCCTTGTGACGCGCCGGCATGCCCCATGATATCGCCAGATATCGCCGGGACAGCGGACCGTTTCGACCGTGGTCTGCAAACTGCGCGGTCAACCCCTGATGGGCATCATAAGTCTTGGCAGCAACCATTACCCCGCTGGTTTGTTTATCCAGCCGGTGCACAATGCCCGGACGACGCACTCCGCCAATACCGGTAAGTTGTTTTCCACAATGAAACAGCAGTGCATTGACCAGAGTACCGGACCAGTTGCCGGGTGCCGGATGGACGACCATGCCGGCCGGTTTATTGATGACGATCAGATGATCATCTTCAAACAGCACATCAAGCACAATATCCTCAGCAACAGGTTCAGCCTCTTGCGGCTCCGGCAGGGTAAATTCTATTACATCACCCGCTCTCAGTTTCTGGCTGGTACCGCGCGGTATCTTGCCATTGAGCAACACCTGGCCACCGCGCACCAGTGCCTGCACCCGTGCCCGCGAAAAATTATCGCCGGCATTGGCTGAAATATATTTGTCCAGCCGTATTCCATCGGCTTCATCCCCGGTATATAACTGTTTTTTCTCCACCAAGGGCTAATCTTTCCAAATCTGTCTCATTGATGCCTCAAATTTGCTTCAATCGACATTGCAACAAGTGGCCTTATTGCGGTTTGTGTGCCGGTTGTCCACGAAATTTAGCCTTGCAAATAACCTGCCGCCGGGTAAGAAACTGCACCTGAAGGGCAACGCAATTTTCAACCCACCATCCTCCACACTAAGGAATACTCGCATGAAAAAAATCCTGATACTCGTCGCAATGGCTGTATCTCTGTCCGCCTGCGACAATGGCGCTGAACAAGCCGCTGCAGAGAAAGCTAAAACCGAGGCAGCCGCCAAAGCTGCAGCTGAGGTCAAAATGAAGGCTGAAGAGGCGGCTAAAATGAAGGCCGACGAGGCAGCTAAAATGAAAGCCGAAGAAGAGGCTAAAATGAAGGCCGACGAGGCGGCTAAAATGAAAGCCGAAGAGGAAGCCAAAATGAAGGCCGACGAAGCGACAAAAATGAAAGCCGAGGAAGAGGCTAAAATGAAGGCCGACGAAGCAGCTAAAATGAAGGCCGAAGAGGAAGCCAAAATGAAGGCCGACGAGGCAGCAAAAACCCCGGTAGAAAAAGCAGTTGATGCTGCAAGCGACGGTGTTGACAAGGCCAAGGGCGTTGTCGATGCGGTTAAGAAGGCGACTGAATAGCTGCAATCCGCACCAATCACCCTGAAACTGTGGCCTGCCGACAACAAATCGGCAGGCCGAATTTTCTGTTTGGCTTTCCTGTCCTGTTCAGTCTAACAGGAGTTTTGACATTCCGGTTCAGGCTGAAAGACCTCAGATGACAGACACCAATCAAATCGACGAAGACAAGCCACTTGATCCCGAAGTCGAAGAAATCCGGCGACGGATGGTACGACTTCTGGTCATTTCGATTGGTATTATGGTGGTTGGTTTGATGGCCGTATTCGGCGCCATATTTTACAAGATCAACCAGCCGGGGGAGCCGCAGGCGGCAGCAAAAGCGGACGCAGCACTCAAGAACCTCCAAATCAGGCTACCGGAGGGTGCCCGCCATGTTGCATCCGATCTTGATGGCGAACGGGTTCTGCTGACCATCGAACTCACGAACGGTAGTCGCCAGTTGCTGGTCTATGATCTGGCAAATTCAAAGATTACTGGCCGGTATACCCTTGGCAATTAATCGATTTTTCCGCCGGCAGCGATAACATTCAAATAATTGAATAATACAATAATTATACCTTCCAGCAGTTGATTACGCCGATCAACAACCCTACAATGAGCACTATCAGGGCTGCCCAAATTCAAATCCAGCCCAATGTCCCGCACAATTGATATCCAGCTGTTGCACAGTCGTTGTTCAATTGCGGGCAAGAATATCAGGTCAGGAGCACAACTGATGATGGAAAACATCAATCCGGTTTCCCATGAACCGCAAAACGGGCAAATGGAAGAAAATGCCCAGGAGGTGATCCGGGCAATGAAAGCAATGTCACATGAAGTGCGATTGATGTTGTTGTGGCAATTGTCCAGGGGTGAAAAAACTGTAACAGAACTGGCCGATCTGCTTGAGCTTGAACAATCGACCGTATCCCAGCAACTGGCCCGGCTGCGCCTTGAAGGCATCGTCGAAGGCCGCCGTGAAGGCCGCACCATTCACTACCGCATTGACGATGCAAGGGTGCAAAACCTGATTGAAATTATCTGCTCGATATACTGCACTTCAGGTATCGAGCAATAGTCAGACATGATGCTGCGGTTTTCGCTGATTTCATCTATGGCGTTTCATCTACTGTGCTTACCAACGATGCCGACAAACTTCGGGAACGGGGCGAAACAGTAATGGCGGCGGAACTGTCAGACATGGTGATGACAATGCGCAGCCACATAGAATTTGAGCTGGCACTCAGCCGAATTACCCAGGAGAGGGGACAACGAAAGAATGACGGCTTTCCAAACAGGGTGATTGGTGAAATCATCAAAACACTCAGCCGCATGCCAAAGGGTGAAAACCTGGGCTGGCAGATATCTGGTCCAGCAGACGTCAAGGTCACGGTCGATCCCGATGACCTGCGCAAACTTCTCGGCAATATCATCGAGAACGCTGTCAAATGGACAAACATCATGGTTGTAATCACCGGAACGCAATCTGACAACAAGTTGATATTAACGATTGAAGATGATGGTGCGGGACTTGACCCTGCCCTGATCGACACCATTGTAGAGCGCGGCAAGCGCCATGATCAAAAAACCCCCGGAACCGGTATTGGCATGTCCCTGGTAAAGGAAATATGCACAATATACGAAATAGGACTTTCCATTGAGAACCGCCAGTCTTCCGGCCTTTGCGTAACGCTTAATATTGATATTGCCTGAAATACGGGCCTCACAGCATGCCCGGAAGGCGTGGTGCACACAGCCGCCCGACCGCTCCTTGTAAATTGACTAGAGCAAGCTAAACGACCGGCATGGCTGTTTCAACGAGCTTGGCCCAATAGGAACAGCCGACTGGGATAGCATCATCATTGAAGTCATATTCCTCATGATGCAAACCGGCTGTATCTCCATTGCCCATGAAAATAAAAGCACCTGGTCGCTCCTCAAGCATATAGGAGAAATCTTCACCACCCATCACCGGCGGCTGATTGGTATTGACATTGTTGTCACCGACAATTTGGCGGGCTACCTGGCTGGCAAAATCTGTTTGCGCATCGTGGTTAAAAGTAACGGGATAGCCGCGTTCATAAACAATGTCGGCTTTAGCCCCGTGAGCAGCAACAAAACTGTTTACAATTTCTGCAAACCGTTTCTCGACCAAATCGCGTATTTCAGGCTTCAAAGTACGAACAGTACCAAGGAATGTCGCCTCCTGCGGAATGACATTGAAGGCTTTGCCGGCATTGATCGCCGTGACAGATAGAACAGCGGATTCAAGGGGGTCAACATTACGCGATACTATTGACTGCAATGCCTGGACAATCTGTGTGGCGACAATTACCGGATCAATCGAACCATGGGGAAAAGCCGCATGAGACCCGAGCCCCTCAATCGTTACCGTGAAAGTATCGGTTGCTGCCATCAGCGCGCCGGAACGAATTGCAAATTCTCCGACCGGCAGTCCTGGCATATTGTGCATGCCATAGACCTCCTGAATGTCAAAGCGATCCATCATACCGTCATCAACCATGGCTTTACCACCGGCACCTCCTTCTTCCGCAGGTTGGAATATCACTGCAACGGTGCCATCGAAGTTTCGTGTTTCTGCAAGATATTTGGCAGCACCCAGCAACATCGCCGTATGGCCATCATGGCCACAGGCATGCATCAATCCGGGGTTTTTTGATGCATACGGCTTGCCGGTTTTTTCAACAATCGGCAGCGCATCCATATCCGCCCGAAGCCCTATAACCTTGCCGCTTGAGTTGCTGCGGCCCTTGATAATGCCAACAACACCGGTTTTGCCGATTTCACCAACGATCTCGTCCACGCCAAATGAGGCAAGTTTTTCGCTCACCAGAGATGCGGTTTCCTCCACATCATAGAGCAGGCCCGGATTTATATGAATTTCCTGCCGCCATCCTGTAATCTCATCATGAAAGTTGGCAAATCTGTTGATTGTTGGCATGTGCAATATCCGTTAGTTGTGGAAGACTTGCCGTCATTTTATCGAACAAACGGAAATAGGCAAGGGGCTTCCAACTATTCGTTTGCTGCCAGTTGAAGCGCGCGAATGCGCTCGGCCAGGCTGGTAATTTTACCACTTTCCATATCCACGCCGGATTTTGAATCCGGTTTTTTTGCAGGCTTCTTTTCTCTCGCCAGAATGTCATTTATCATCGAATCATTGCCCTCAAGCAGTGCAGTCATTGCTGTTACCTGAGCCGCAAGATCATTGATACGTTCGCGCAGAACAGCGTTGTCCCGCCGCTCTTTGTCCCAGTCTTCACCACTGGTCAGCTTGATCGCGCTCAATTCCACCTTTAGCGCATCGCGTTCATTTTCAACCTTGTCAAACGTAGCTTTCAACTCTGATTTTTCCTTACGGATGTGGCTGAGAGCCTCGTGAACATTATCATTCGATGCATCGTCCAGAAGCGCCTCCATACGCAGGCTGGACTGGGCAAGCTCTGCTTCAAGTTCGACCTTTTCAGCTGAAATTCGCACCAGATCCGCTTCGGTTGACGAATTTGCGGCATCGCTACTGGTGCCTTGCTCACGGGTTTTGGCAAGCTCCCGTTCTCTTCGCTCCAGTTTCTCTTCCCGGTCTGCCAGTGTTGATTGCATAGTTGTCAGTCGCTTTTCAACGTCCGATTTACGCTTTTTTTCACCCTTCAGTTCCCGTTTGACTGATTTGATTTCAGACTGCAACTGACCTGAAACCTTGTTGACTTCATTCCTTACCTTGTTCAGGTCGGTTACCTTGTCCGTCAGGTTTTGTAACTGGGTATCACGGGCAACAAGCTCAATGCGCCGATCATTGGACTCGCCTGTTGCCACCCTGATCCGCTGTTCCAGAAGATCAATCTCCGCCCCGCGTTCCTCGATCATCTCCTCAGCCGCCCGCAATCGCTGCGTTGTTTCGTTCAATTGTTCCTCACGCTGGCGCAAACGAGCCCGCAGATCGCTACTTTGCGAATCAAGTTTGCCAAGGTCCTCGGTTTTTTGCAGGGTTTCGTCGGTAAGCTCATTCAATTCATCGCGTTTGCGATTAATTTCGATCAATTGTTCAGCGGCTTTTTCTCTCAGTTTTTCAACACTCATCTCCAGCCGCCGTGTGCTCATTGCAAATTCGGCCCGTAGCTGATCCTTGTCGGCCTGAATTTCGTTGAGTGACAGGGGGACTGAACCCTCAATTCGCTGCCGTGTCAGCAAAACCGCCCGTCTCCAGATTGCCGGTGCAACCATCAACGCCAGAAACCCGGCAGCAAGAAAACCAAGCGTGAAGTAGAGGATGCTCTCAAGCACAGCGTTTCCATTCATTCATGACAGGCGGGACAGGACAAGGCATCTACCTTACATCCAGGGCTTTGTTCAAACAAACGAAGCCGTGACAAAAGCACGGCTCCGATGCAGAATTCAAAACCTTGTATTTTTAAAACGGGTTCCAGGTGGCTTTGCGGCGCAGTTTCAAATAGCCAACATTAACACCAAGCCGGGCACCAACTCCCGTGCGTACGGGCACAAGCACGATTCTACCCCGTTTCATCACCGTCATGCCCAGGCCACCAACCAGATAAGCAGAACCGCTGACACCGAGAAAACGTTTGTACAACTTGTCGGTATCGCTGAGGTTATAGACCAGCATCATGGTGCGGTTACCGTCTCCACCAAAGTCCCAGCCAAGCGATGGGCCCTGCCAGAAAACCTTGTGATCACCCGCATTCTTGGTGAATAACGTGCCTTCGCCGTAGCGCAATCCGCCAACAAAGGCCCCGGAAGCCTCTTCGCCCAGAATATAGCCATTCGGCAATCCACGTTCGGATACAATTCTTTCGATCATCGAGGCCAGCCCCGATGTTGTTTTACCAAAAAAACTGTGCCCGGCACTGACAATTTCATTACCGGAATATTCGGCTTCCTGTGCCATAGCCTGAGGCACTTGTACTGCCAGAATGGCAAGTGCAAGGGTCAATGAAAGGGCAAGGGAGGTAATTTCATTAAGTTTTTTCGTGATTACTCTCATGGTAGCAATCCTTCACCATTTGGTACGCGTTACAAAATCCCGGGCGATCGGCAACTGTTCAAATTGCCAGTTCGCCCCACAGCTGAGCCCATTGTTCACCTAAATCTTTTCAAAGTGATGAACAAAACCTTCACATTATCGTTTTATTTTGAATTAATCGCGTTATCCGGCTTTTTCCCAGGCGGCAAATGCCTCTTTGAAGACCCGCCCACCAGGCACACCTTTTTCTATTGTGATCAATGCGCGTCGACCGGTTCGATACCCAAGCGGGATATCGATCCACTCCTGTTCTTTCATCAGGGCGGTATTGCGGGTAACAGCTTCAGGAAGGTTGTTAAGCGCAATCAGAAAGATACCATTGGCAATTGTTGCCGGTACACCAACTAGCGCCTCACCACGGGCTTGCTCATTCTGTTTAAAAACAAACCGCTGGATTTTGTCGATCCCGCCGCCGGAAAAATCGTCAGGAACCGAGAACACAAGTTCGATAATATGGCTGGCAGGAAGCGCCTGGTCGGCATTTCGCTTGATTGTCATCAGCAGTATCAGGTTACGGTTGGCGATTTCAACACGCGCACGGATTGCCGGTTCAAGCGGCTGCCCGTCTGCCGGAGCCTCCTGCACGATTGACCAGACAACAGTACCCACATCAACCGAATTCTGATTTTGTGAGGCCCCTTCTTCGTACAGTAACCCTTTTTGCGCAAAAACCGCCGGTCTACCCTCTGCCACCGGTGCAGCAGAACCATCATTTTGTCCATCGGCCTGGGCAACAGTCGGGTCTTGAGGGTCCGCCGGATCAGTTGTAGTACCGGGAACAACAATTCTTGTGGTAGTGACCGGCGAAGGTTCAACACCTGCGGGCAAAGTATCGTTGTTTTCCCGAATCGGCTCTGGAGATATTTCCTCACCATTTTCATTCAGTCGCTGATCGAATTTTTCAGTGACGGCAGTTTCAACGGTTGTCGAACCCGGCAGTTTCTCATCCGGTTTGACTGCACTGACGGCAGGTTGCGACCCCTCCCCTGACTGGCTTGCAGGCGGGGCAACACCACCGTTACTTTCTGTTACAACAGACCCATTGCCGTTTATCAACTGGTTGTAGGCTTCTACCAGGGCCGTTCGGTTGAGCCAGAGAGCAGCTGCACCACCGCCAATGATCAACAGGCAAACAACTACGATCACCAATGTGGAACGTCCGCCGGTAGCTTCAACCGGCCTCATATTTTCGGCAGGAAGATACTGGTTGTCGTCTGCAGCCGGTATTGAAACCGGGTCATCGCTGATCGATGGAATACCATCGACACCGGGGTCGGCAGGCGCAGGTGCACCATCACCTTTAGCTGCAGGCACTGTGGCTACCGGGTCGGATTCAGCAGCAGCAGATGTTGCGCTGGCGGTTATCCCGGGGTCGGCAGGAGTTTCTGTTGCACGATATTCGTTTTCAATAGTGGCAATTGCCGCTTCCAGATGGGCTTTTTGTTCAGCAATTGTCTCTGAAGACATGGGAGGGTCAGCCGTTTCCAGCTGCCGGGAAATCGTTGCCCGGGCCCGGCTGAACAGCTTTTCCCGCAGTTCTGGTGTCGTTGTGCCCAGCCCCTCAAGGGTCCGTCGCAAGATGGCATTGTAGTCAGCCATTGAGTTTTACAATCCTTCAACTCCTACAAAGGTCTGGAAATACAGCAGTAACCTTTACGATTCGTTCCTTCCACCCTTAAACTAGTCTTGAAACGGGTCTCGAACAAGTATGGTATCATCTCTTTGCGGACTGGTAGACAAAAGTGCCACCGGAGCGCCGATCAGTTCTTCCACATGGCGCACATATTTAACCGCCTGTGCCGGAAGGTCATTCCAGGTTCTGGCACCTGCCGTCGTTCCCTGCCAACCTTCGAGCGTCTCATATATCGGCTCCACCCGTGCCTGCTGGCCCTGGCTTGCCGGGAAATAATCAATAACCTCACCATCAAGCCGGTATCCGGTACAGATCTTTATTTCTTTCAACCCATCAAGCACATCCAGTTTGGTCAATGCGATGCCGGTTATGCCGTTGGTCGATACGGCCTGCCGCACCAGCACGGCATCAAACCAGCCACAGCGGCGTTTGCGCCCGGTTACTGTGCCAAATTCATTGCCGCGTTCACCCAGGAATTGCCCAACCTCGTTTTCCTGCTCTGTCGGGAAAGGTCCCTCACCGACCCGGGTTGTGTAGGCTTTGGTGATACCAAGCACATAATGAAGCGCATTCGGCCCAAGGCCGGAACCGGCTGCCGCCTGTCCCGCAACTGTATTGGACGATGTGACAAAGGGATAGGTGCCATGATCAATATCAAGCAACGTGCCTTGCGCACCCTCAAACAGAATACGTTTTCCCGCCCGGCGTTTTTCATCAAGAAAACGCCACACTGTTCCTCGATATGGCAAAACCTGATCAGCAACCGACATCAGTTCATCCATAATCACCTGGCCATCAATCTCGGCAAGTCCAAACCCGCGAAGAAGAGTATTGTGATGGGTCAACAACCGGTCAATCTTTGCCGGAAGTGTTTCCGGATTGGCCAGATCCATCACCCGGATTGCCCGCCTGCCAACCTTGTCCTCATA